>JAQUMZ010000120.1 GCA_028717865.1 Elusimicrobiota bacterium
GCCCCGCTTTCACGTTTTTACGTATTTTACGTATTCATCCGTCCCGCCGATCCTTGATGGAAATTTCGGGAAAGCCTGACACCTACGTGCCGAGGAGCTGGCGCACGGCCCGGCGGAAATCCTGCAAGTGCACCGGCTTGGCGAGGTAGCTGGCGCCCTCGGGGTCCGCGATCTCCTTGAGGATGTCGTCGGCGGAGGCCTCTCCGCTCATGAACAGGATGGGCGTGCGGCCGGTGGCGCGGTTGCGGCGCAGGGACTCGTAGAGGTGGGCCCCCGTCATGCCCGGCATGTGGTAGTCGAGGATGATCAGGTCCGGATTGCAGGCCCGGGCCTTGCGCATGCCTTCCCCGGCGTCGCCGGCGGTCTCGACGGCGTGGCCCTCGCGCGCCAGCACGTCGCCCAGAAGCTCCACGATCGAAACGTCGTCGTCGATGATCAATATCCTGGACATGGCCCGCTCGCGAAGCGAGCATTATACCGCATGCGCGGATGGAAGTGAAGGCCTCGGCTGGCGCAGCCAGCGCAGGGCCGCCGAGGTCGAATCGCGCAAGGTTACCTTCCGGCGCGATTTCATCGCGAACATCCGGCGGTCCGCCGAACGCAGGAGCTCCGCGGCGCCCCCGGCGCCGTCGAGGGTGCCCACGCCCCAGCTGCAGCGCAGGGCCTCGCAGCGGCCGCGCGCGGCTGCGGCTACGCGCTCGGCGACCTCGGCGGCGCGCCTGGCGCCCGAGCCGGGCAGGATGATCACGAACTCGTCGCCGCCGCAGCGGTAGGCCGAGTCGAGCTCCCTGCGGATGTTGTCGGCAATGGCGGAGGCGAAGAGCCGGAGCATGTCGTCTCCGGCGGCGTGGCCGAGGCGGTCGTTGATCTCCTTGAAGCCGTCGAGGTCCATGAGCACCAGCGACAGCCTTTGGCGCAGGCGGCGGGCCCGGCTAGCCTCCCGGGCCAGGCGGTCGTGGAAGCAGCGCTGGTTGTGCAGGCCGGTCAAATCGTCCGTGACCGCCAGCGCGCGCAGGCGGGCCTCGAGCTCGACGCGCCGCGTGATGTCCTTGGAGATGCCCAGGCTGCCGATGAGCCGGCCGCAGCGGTCCCGGAGCAGGGAGGCCGACATGCTGATGTGGATGATCCGGCCGTCGGGCGCCCGCAGCGCCATCTCGTGGTCGCGCAGGCGGCCGTCCCGGCGCAGGAGGCTCGCGATGCGTCGGGCGTCGTCGCGTCCCTGCGCGAAGTAGACGTGGGTCGGACGGCCGACCGCCTCGGCGTCGCCGACTCCGAGCATGGCCTGCGCGCCGGGGCTGAAGTATACGATGCGGTCCTCCACGTCCGAGGCGATGATGGCGTCGCTGGAGGAGGCGATGATCGCCTCCAGGTACTCCTGGGCGCGCAGGAAATCGGTGGAGAGCCTGACCACGGGGCGCGGCAGGGCCCCGGGGCGAAGCAGCGGCGTCGGTTCGGCCATCGCAGGAAGGATAATCCGAGGGCGGGCCAGGCGACAGGGACCATGGACCCCCGGCTGCGTGGGCCATTGGTCCGCCGTTTCTGGGCCGGTAGGCCCGGGACTTTCGGCCCGGTCAGGGCTTGCGCTTGTCGCCGGCGGCCGCGGCCCGTTCGATCTTGGTCTTGAGCACGTCGAGATCGATGGGCTTGACCATGTAGTCCACGGCTCCGAAGAGCAGGGCGTCGTTGAGCGTGCCCGCGTCGGCCAGTCCGCTGACCACGATGATCGGGATGCCGGAGGTTTTCGGGTTATCGCGCAACTCGCGGGTCAGGCTGATGCCGTCGGTCTCGGGCATCATGACGTCCATGAGGATGACGTCGGGCCGGTGGGCGGCCAGATGCTCGCGGGCGTGCTTGGCATCGGGCGCGCAGGTCACGTCGAAGCCCAGGGCGGCCAGGCCGGTCTCGTAATACTCGCAGACCGAGACGTCGTCGTCTATGGCGAGGACCTTCTTCTTGATCACGCTCAATTATAGCCCGCGCCGCGCCAGTTGTCCAGGCTGAGCCGGACGGCGCCTTTCCGGAAGGCCTGGACCGCGGCCGCCGCCAGGAAGAAGTCCAGCGCGAGGGTCTGGTTCGGGGTGGGGTGCAGGCCCCAGCCGAAGCAGCCGCAGTTGGGCAATTCGAGGCCCCGGGCCTTGGTGGACAGGATGGCGAGGATGAAGACCAGGTTCATCGCGCCGGCGGCCAGCGCCGCCGGCCGGACCAGGAAGCCCAGGATCAGCGCGTAGCCCGTCAGGAGCTCGAACCAGGGCAGGAAGGCGGCGATTATGAGGATGAGATCCGCCGAGGGGACCAGCCGGTAGTATTCGATGACCAGCGCGAACTCCTCGGCGGGCGCCGAGGCTTTCATGGTCCCCGAGGCCACGAAGACCAACCCGAGGACGAGCCGGGCGAGCAGCCCCGCCCAGGAGCCCGGCGCGGCGCCTATGGGCCGGTCCGGAGAATCTTGTCTATCCATGGTATGCCGCGCTCAGTCAATTGGCGGGTGCCGGAGAATCTCCGGCCGTTGATGAAGAAGGTCGGGGTGGATACCACCCAATGGTCGTCGCCGTCCTTGACGTCGCGCGCGACGACGGCGGCCGCGGCGGGATCCCGGAGGCAGGCCGAGAAGGCGGCCTCGTCCAGGCCCAAGGCCTTGGCGTAGCTCGCGAAACCGACGCCGTCCGCCTTGGCCCAGTCGGCCTGGTTCTCGTAGAGCTTGTCGTAATAGTCCCAGAAGCGGCCCTGCCGCCCCGCGCATTCCGCGGCTATCGCGGCGGGCTTGGCCTGGGGGTGGCTGCGCAGGGGAAAGTGCTTGAAAATGACGTGCACCCGGCCTTGGTAGAGGGCCTCGATCCTGCGCATGGGTTCCACGGCGAAGCGGCACGCCGGGCACTGGAAATCCGAGAATTCCACGATGACGATCGGGGCGTTGGCCGGGCCCTTCTGGCGATAGGCGGGCGCCGAGGGCTCGTAGGGGGCGCGGCCGCCGCGCGCGGCCAGCACCGTGACCGCGGCGGCCAGGGCCATGGCTATGGCCGCGAGCGAAGTCCGGGAGAAAGACGTTCGAGAAGGCATAGACTGCATGCAGGCCGATTTAAAGACGCGACTGTTTTCGATTGATTTTAGCACATTAACGAAGCGGCGCGGCTCTTTAACGAATTTTTAACGGTTTTTTCCATATTTTAGTTGAACGTGCCGGCAACGAGGGGGTATCCTTAAGGCATGAGAAGCCTGTGCCGGCTGAGCGTGGCGGCGGCATGCGTGTGCGTCGCGACCTTCCCGGCCCTGGGCTCCGGGGTGGGCGGCACGGTGGCCTTGCCGCAACTGGACCGGACCGCGCAGAGCTTCGCGCTGGGCAACGATGGCGCCACCCTGACCGGCCTCAACGCCCTGAGCGTCAATCCGGCCGGCCTCTACACTCCGCACGCCGAGGTTTTGACGCAGTACCAGCAGCTGCCCATGCAGACCAACCTGGCCGTCTTGGGGGCGAGCTATCCCATGGCCGCCCTCAAAACGGCGCTGGCGGTGAGCTACGCCAGCCTGCGCTCGTCGAACTTCGAGGGCCGCGACGAGGATGGGCGGGCGACCGGAGGATTCTCCACGCAGGACCAGATGGTCGGGGTGCACCTGAGCCGGCCGGTGGACATCGGTTTGCCCATGACGGCCGGGGTGAGCGTGAAGTACCTGAGCATGGCGGTGGGTTCGCAAAGCGGGGGTGCGGCGCTCTTCGACGTGGGCGGCCGCTGGACGCTGCGGCGCTGGCCGCTGACCATTGGGCTGTCGGCGGTCAACCTCGGGCAGGGCCCGAAGCTTGGCGAGCGGCGGTCCGATTTGCCGACCAGCTACATAATTTCCGGGGCCTACCCGGTGATTCCCGGTCTGGATTTGATCGGCAATTTTGCGTGGCTGGCCAAGGAGGGCCGGCGGGATTTCAACGTGGGGGCGCAGTTCTGGCTTGGCGATTTCGCCTCGCTGCGCGGCTGCCTGGCCACGGCGCAGGGCGGCGCGGCAGGGGGCGTGGGCTTCCAGAACATGGCGCTGGGCACGGGAATCAAGCTGATGAGGCGCCACACCTTGGACTACACGTTCCAGCCGTTCGACGCGTCGATGCGGCAGACCGGGTCGGCTGGGACGCACCGGCTGACGCTTACGCTGCGCTTCTCGGGCAGCGCGGTGCCGCGGGCTGGGGGCGCGCTGACGAGCGCGCGGGCGCTGGCCAAGGAGCGGCAGCTTTACGACGCGTCGCAAGCCATGACGCAGCGCGCGTGGAGCGCGCTGCGCGCGGGGCGCTACGAGGAAAGCGCGGCGCGCATGGAGGCGGCGCTGGAGGCTGACGAGTCGAACCGGGCGGCGCAAGCGGCGCTGCCGAGGCTCAACGCGGTGACCGGGGTGCTGGGCTCGGCGCGGGAGCGCGAGGGCGCGCTGGCCTCGGCGCACGAGGGGGTGCTGAGCTACGTCAAGCAGGGCGACGCTCGGGGCTCGGTGGCGCGCATGCGCGAGGCGGTGGACCAAGCCCCCGAGGACGGGCGGATGCTGAAGCTCTTGAACCTGGTGGAGCGCAAGGCGGGCAAGGAGCAGACCAAGCTGGGCTGGGGGGAGTCTGGCGCGGGTCTTGCGGAGCGGAAGCTGGCGCAGGCTCGGGGGCGGACGTACGACGGGGACTACAAGGGCGCGGCCCGCCTGGCCCGCGAGGTCCTGGAGATGCAGCCCGGCAACAAGACGGCGTGGCAGGTGCTGGGCAGCGTGAGCTACCTGGCGGGCGACCTGGGTCAGGCGCGGCAAGCCTGGGAGCGGGCGCTGCGCATAGACCCCGAGGACCAGGCCGTGGCCGCCTACCTCATGAAAGTCGGCCGAAAATGAGATAATGGAACAGCCATGCGTGATACTATTATGAGGAAGAGACCGCGGCGGCTTGGGGCCGCGGCCGTTGTTTTGGCGCTGGGCTGCCTCGGCCTGCCGCGCGGGGCGGCTGCGCTGGAGCAACTTGTTTTCTTCAGCTCCTATATCGCCTTCACGGACAGCGCCGAGAAAATCGCCGGGCTGGTGGCGAACGTCCATGCATCCCCATTCGACGGCTACGCCATGCGCGTGGTCAACGGCTGCTATCCGCAGCCCTCCTGGGCAGCCATGCAGGATACCGTCCAACTGCTGCATGACCGGAGCGACAAGAAATTCATGCCCATCGTGATGTTCTCGCGGTTCAACGGATTCTGCGACGAGCCGTGCTGCGATTCCTCCCTTTATCCCAAGCGCTGCAACGGCGAGGGGAAATATCCCGACGGCGACGATATCCCAAAGTGCACTTGCCGGAACGCGGTCAAGCCCACGGACATGTGCGTCACGGAACTTCCCAAGGACAAGATCAAGGGCCTGGATATATGGGACGCGCAGGGCGGGATGACCAAGTTCTATGACCTATTCAAGAACGCGCTGCTGGCGGCCAAGGCATCCGGCGCGCCGGGGATCATGATCGACCCCGAGCAGTACGGCAACTATCTGGCTTATCATGACGACTATGTGGCGCGGCTGAACTTCCCCGCGGAGTACGCGAGTTCGTCCATGACGGCCATAAGCAGGGTCGTGACGCAGTTGGAGGCCGTGGGCGCCAAGTTGGCCGACATCACGCATGAAAATTACGATTCGGCGGTGATCTGGCCCGCTTTTATCGCATTCCCGCCGACCTATACCACCGACCACATTTTTGAGGGCCTCTTGAAGCGGGCCAAGGAACGGCAATACAAATTGAAGCTCGTTGAGGGCGCGGAAGTCAGCGTCTGGTACCTGCACCCGGGGTTCACGAACCCCCGGGGGAACGGCCTCGACGACCGGCTGGGCAAGCAGGAGGCCCAGTCCGCCCCTTTCCTGACGAAATATCCAAATTTGGTCCTGGGCGGCACCCATGGCTTGTATTACGACATAGACCATACCACTGGCAATTGGGCGGAGGCCGTGGCGAACTGGAGGAAATGGGAGGCGCAGGGCCAGACTACCATAGACGTCAAGACCATCGGAAATTTCAAGCCCCTGCTGCAGCGGCTGTTCTCGACGCGCAAATACGTGTGGATATACCGGGGCGGGGGAAACCTCAATCCCCCGGACTGGACCACGGACTCGTACAAGGAGTTCGAGCCGGGCATATCGAAATACTACCGTCCTGTGATCCGCGCGGCGCTTTGCGGCAACGGGGCCTGCGAACCCGCCCGCGGGGAGAGCTATTCCAATTGCCCGGCGGATTGCTCCGAGGCGACCCAGGACACCCGGCCGCCGGTCTTAAGCGGGGTCTCGGCCGAGGTGTTCGCCACCTCGGCTACGGTTTCCTGGACCACGGACGAGCTGGCGACCACGCAGGTCTACTTTGGCACCTCGACGAACTACGGTCGGGTGACGACCTTCGGCGCGACCTTGCGGCGTTCGCACGAGGCGACGCTCAAGAACCTGCAGGCGGGCGCGGCGTATTATTTCCAGGCCCGCTCGCGCGACGCCCTTGGGAACTTCGGAGTATTCGACCGGCCCCTGGCCCTAATTCCCGACCTGGCCGCGTGGTGGACCCTGGACGAGGGCGGCGGGGCCTTGGCCCGAGATTATTCGGGCCGCGGCAACGGCGCCGTCGTGGCGAGCACGCCGGCGTGGGCGGCGGGCAGGAGCGGCAAGGCATTGTCCTTCGACGGGATCGACGACCACGCGGAGGCGGCGCATTCGGCGAGCCTCAACCTGGGCGGATCACTCACCATGGCGGCGTGGGTCAAGCCCTCGGCCCAGGCGAGCAATACGGTCTGGCACGGGATCATCGCCAAGGGCGGACTATGGGACGGGGCGGCGTCGTACCAGCTTTACTACGACCCGGCCAAGGAGACGGCGGCCGGCTATATCCGGTGGGGCTCGGGCTCGAGCAGCCATACCTTCGTGGCCTCGGCATCCTCGTCCGTGCCGGTATCACGCTGGACGCACTTGGCGCTGACCCTGGACGCGGACGGGACCGTGAATCTGTACGTGAATGGCAGGCTGGGCGCATCGAAGCAGCTTCCCGCGGGCAAGACCGTGCAGCGCAACAGCCTGCCGGTCTGGCTGGGAGGGGCGGCCAGCAACGGCAGCGGGAGGTATTTCGAGGGGTTGGTCGACGAGGCCAGGATATACTCCCGGGCCCTGGCCGCGCGGGAAGTGGCAGGCCTCGCGGGCGTGGCGCCGGACACGGCGGCGCCGGTGCTCTCCGGGATCGGGGCCAGGGTGTTCCAGTCCTCGGCGTCGATAACGTGGAAGACGGACGAGCTGGCTGACTCGCGGGTGGACTACGGGACCTCGGCCGCCTATGGGCTGCGGGCCGAGGCCGGGGGCTTGGGGACGGCCCATGCGGTCAAGTTAGACGGCCTGGCCGGAAACACGACCTACCATTTCCGCGTTCTTTCCGCCGACGCCTTCGGCAATGCGGCGGCGAGCGCGGATCATGCTCTCGTTACCCCCGCCGGGCCGCCGCCCGTGGTTGTAACTTATGCCGCGGCGGGGCTGCCGGTGACCAAGGCGGACGGCACGGTGGCGGTGCCGGTGACGTGGATAACGAACCGGCCGGCCACGGCGAAGATCAAGTACGGCCCGACCACGGCTTACGGGAC
>JAQUMZ010000121.1 GCA_028717865.1 Elusimicrobiota bacterium
GGATAGGGCGCCACGTCCCGGTAATCCCGGTTCTCGGGGACGCCGTCGCGCAGGGCGGCCAGGACCAGCCGGCCCGAGGCGCCGGCCGGCAGGGCGGCGCTGCCCTCGATGGAACCGTTGTCCAGCAGCCGGATGTCCGCGCCCGAGGCCGAGGACATGCTCACGGCGACCGGGACCGGGGTCATGAACGCGGCGAAGGCGCTCACGCCCTGCCGCGGCACGGTGCTTCCATGATAGCCCAACGGCTCCGGGCCGCCCGGCTCCTGGTCGTAGTCGGTGTCGGCGAAGGCGATCACATAATAGGTGTTCGGCACGGGCAGTTCGGCTACGGTGTAGCCGCCGCTCGACGACTGGACCGCCCAGCCGAAGAAGGCCGGATCGTGCTCCAGATCGGGGCTGGTCGTCACGCCGACGCGGAAGTTCGCGCCGCCCTGGAGCGTGCCGGCGTATTGATCCCACAAGACTCCGTCGTAGAGCAGCCGCCCCGAAAGGCTGGCCGAGCCGAGCGACACCGTGACGTCGAGCGCGTTGGTCGTGCCCAGGCTCAGTTCCTGCGGCCGGCCGCTGACGCCCGTTTGCGCGGGATTGTCCTCGACCGCGGCCGAGACGTTGTACCAGCCGGGAGGCAGGCCGGTTATCGCGTAAGGATAATACGTCGTGTCCGCGGACAGCGTCCGCTGCACCTCGCGGAAAGGAATCGGCGTGTTCATCGCGGTCTGCAGGGCATTGGCGGTTATGTTCAACGTTCCGGTCAGGCCGCCGGTATAGTAGACCGTTCCCGCCAGGGCGCCGGTCGTGGAACCCGCCACGCCGAATTCAACGAGCACGCCGCCGGAATTGTCGTAATAGGCCCCCGAGACGTCGTTCATGGCCAGGCAGATATTGCCCGTGTTTCCTACGACATGGCCGGCGGTCCCGAGACCCACCGCGAACCAGGCCCGGTCCCCCGTCTGTTCGTAATAACCGTCGTAGGAATTCACGCGGGCGATGAGCGCGCCGATGTTGGTCGAGGTGACCACGGCGTTCTGCCCGCCGGTCCCGGGCGTGCCCCCGGGGCCGCAGCCCGAGGCCCCGGCGCTGGAATACCAGACGCCCTGGGCCGCGATGCTCAGGAGCTGGCCCTTGTAGACCGTCACGTCCGTGCAGGCGCCGCCGGTATTGTCGCCGTAGGCCGGCCAAGAGGCTGGGATCTGCTTCTTGACCTGGGCCCAATCCGAACCCAGCGGGTAAATGGGCTGCGGAGCGATGCTGCCGCTGGCCATGGCGAAGCTCGAGCTGGAGGCCACTACGACCCGGGCGCCCCCGGCGGCGTAGACGCGCGCGGTCACGAAAAAGTCGCGGCTGCCCCCGGCGGGGATTTCCTGGGGTGGGAAGGCAAGCATGACGGGGCTGGCGGCCTGCGGCGTCCATTGGCGGGCCAGCATCCGATCGGCGGAGGAATAAATATGGTCGCCGTCGTCGTCCGCGGCCACGCCCAGCTCGACGCCGCCGGGGCCCAGGGCGCCTTCGTAGGCGACCTGCAGGCCCCCGAGTTTGGCGCCCAAAACTGCGTCGGTGTCGGAGAGCCGCAGACGCAGCAGCGCCTCGTCCTCGCCCCACCGGATGCTGCCGGAATGCGCGGTCTGCGTGGCGATCGCGACCACGCCGCCCGGAGGCGCGCCGCCGCCGCTGACCAGGACGTTGACGTAGGTCCCGGGCTCGGTGATCCCGGTCGAGGAGCCGGAGGCCTCGAAGGCGGAGTCGAACTCCCCGTCCGCGTCGACGTCCATGAACGCCCGGAAATCCAGGCTGGCGGCCGCCGGGACGGACAAAAACCAGGTTCCGTCGTCCTGGGCGCGGACGAAGGCCTCGACCGCGCCCGAACGCATGGCCTGGACGATCAACGCTCCGGTCTGCGGGGTCTGCAGAGTCACGCTGCCGGACGCCGTCGTCCAGTCCCCCAGGGATATATCCATGCCCGAGACGTTGCCGACGCCGTCGAGGTAGACGGCGTCGGACAGCCAGGAGCCGGCATGGCCGTAGCCGCCGCGGGGGTCGGCCGGGTTGGGGATGGGAACGGTCGCCGGCGAAGTGCTGCGGAAGCCGAAAAGATACCACGTGGCGGGAGCGCGCAGGGCGCTGAAGGCGTAGGCGCCCGCGCTCGAGTCGAAACGGCTCATGCCGGTCTGGACCCCGGCGGGATCCGTAGTCGCCAGCACGTAGAAGTCGCCGAAAGAGCCGCCGCTGACGCTCCCGGACAGGTCGGCGGTCTTGCCCCCGTCGGGCGCCCAGGAAACCACGTCCTTGTAGTCCATTTCCCAGGGCGAACCGGTCTTCGGCCCGTCGGAATTGGTGAAGGTCACGGTCGAACCGCCGAACACGTCGTTAGCGTTGACGTTGCTCGACACCCAGCTCTCGAAACGCCAGCCGTCGAACGCCAGCCGCACCGGCCGGGTGGAATGTAGGACCAGGCTCGGCTCGCCGTTGGGCATGTAGCCGTATATCCAGGCTTGGTCGAAGCGGCTGATCCGGGCGCCCGAGGCGATGTCGATCGGAGCGACGTTGGAGAAATTGAGCCCGCTGACCGCGACCGTGGCGCAGCCGATGAGCAGGCGGCCCGGCTTCTCGCCTTGAGCCGAGGGCGGAGCCGCCTCGATGAAAGGCCAGGGCGAGGCCCCCTGGCCGCGCAGGAAGGAGTCGCCGGTCAGGCGCAGGGTCCCCACGCGCAGCCGCGATGCGCCCCAGCCCAGGTCCAGGGTGCCGCTGGAGGCGACCAGCAGCTCGCCGGGGACGGTCAGGGTGTTGCCGCCGCCCAGGTCCAGGGTGCCGCGCGCGATGACCATGCCGTCGGTGACGGTCAGATAGTTCGGCGTCCCGGAGACGCCGGCCAGGCGCAGGGTCCGGGAGTAACTCGTGGTCATTTCGAGCAGGCGCAGGCTCAGGCCGGGCAGGGTCCAGTCGCAGTCGTAGGCGGAGGTATCGAATACGACCCGGTCTCCCTCTTGGGGCAGGACCCGGGGGTTCCAGTTGTCCGGGATATCGGCCTTGGTCTCCAGCCCGGAACCCGCCCCCCCCGCGCCGCCGGCCCAGACGCGGGCCACGGTGGAGGTCAATATATAGTAGCGCACCGTGACGCTGCCCGCGGCGTTGGAATAGTCGTCGTCGGACATGGCCAGGTAGAGCGCTCCATCCCGGTCGGCGGTTCTGGTCGTCGACGAGCCCAGGAAGAACCACGGTCCGCCTTGTATGCGGCCGACCAGGGCCCCCAGATCGTTGGCCTGGGTCAGGCTGCTGAATGCCGCCGTGCCGTTGGGGCCGTGCCACGTCGCGCCGTCATGCGACCAGGTCCCCGAGGATTCCACGTGCAGCTGCTGGCCGGTGCGCACGTAGAGGCCCGAGTAATACCCGCCGCCGTAGTAGTATTGCGGCGGCGTCCAAGGGCTCGACGGCTGGGAATACCACTGGTAGGCGGGATTGCCGGTGGCGGCCCAGAGATCGAACTGCGTCCGGGCCTCGGCCGATAACCACGGCGAGCCGGCGCCGTCCGTCTGGCCGGGGAGCACGCCGAAATCGGCCGCGGACTGCACTCCGAGCTGGACCCTCGCGCCGACCGGCAGGCTGCCGTAGCTGAGGCTGAGGAAATAGTGCCGGGTCGTGGCGCCGAGCAGCTGGCCGGAGAAGTTGAGCCAGGCCCGCGGCGGTATGCCGGATACAAATTGCGCGGAGCTGATGACTTTGTCCCAGCCCGGGTCGTAGGCCGAGGTGGCGCTCGAGGACAGCCGCAGCATGGCCTGCGTGGACGGCACGTCGCCGTTCAAGACCACGTTGAGCGAGCTCCAGTTCGCGCTGCCGTCGGCGGTCCAGAGGTCCAGGGCCAGGGCCGGGACCGGGAACTGGCCCATGACCGGCAGGCTCGAGAGCAGCAGGTTGTAGGCCTGGACGTAGGTCCGGGACACCGGCCCGTCCGAGCCCTGCAGGGCCAGGCGGATGGTGCGGATATCCCCGGTGAGGTTATCCGGATTAGACCGGCTCCCCGCCACGAAGGCGTAGTTCTTGTGCACGGCCGCGGCCCGCCCCGTCCCGGAGCCGGAGTAGCGCCAGTCCTCCAGGGCGAGGTCGTAGGCGTAGCGCACGGCCAAAAACTCCGCGGAAGCCGCCTGGGAGGACACGCCGGCCACGTAGACCGCGCCGTTGGTGGCCACCGCGACGTCCAGGGCGATATTGTCGAAGCCGGAGCGGCCGAAGGTGGCGCTCGATATGACGGCCAGGTTCGTGCTGTAGCGGATGACGAAGAACTCATTGCGGCCGGTGGCGTCGTTGCGCTTGTCCGAGGCCACGTAGACGTTGGCCCCGCCGCGGTCCACCGCGACCCGCACGCGGCGCGCGCCAGCCGCGGCGCCCAGGCTGAAGGCCTGGCTCGATATCCAGGCCGCGGGCGGCCAGGTCGCCGGAGCGGTGTCGATGTGGGCGACGAAGCCGGTGGTGCCGCTGTAGCCGGCGATGAAGACGCCGCCCCAGCCCTGGTTCAGGGCGATGCCGGTGGCCTGTTCGTCGGCACCGCCCGCTATCGCGAATTCCTTGCCGCCCAGGGAGAGGGTGGGATCGCCGCCCTGATACTTGCGCAGGACCGACTTGGAGACGCCCGTGTAGTAGCCGTTGCCCGCGACCAGGAGGTCGCCGCTGTCGCCGTCGATGGCCAGGCCGCGCGCCGCCTCGGCCCCCGCTCCGTTGGACCAGTAGGCCGTGGCCGAGGAGGTGAAATTCGGGTCGAATTTGAAGACGGCCCAGCCGGGCTGGCCGGCGTTGTCGTAGGTCCCGGCCACGAACAGCGCGCCGCTCGCGCTGGGATGCCGGCTGACCAGCGCGGCATGCGGCCTTTGGTCCGCGCCGGCCAGGGCCGGGCTGCGCGAGCCCAGGGCGTAGGTCGAGGAAGCCAGGAACACCCCGTCGAGGTCGTACTTGAACAGGACGTACTGGTAGAGGTTCGCGCTGGACTCGGCCGAGGACTGCCCCACCACGAAGACCCGGTCCGCGACCGTGTCCACGGCCACGGCGTAGGCCGCTTCCTGCCCGTTCTCGTAGAACGCGCCGTCCGCGGAGACGAAGTCCCCGTGCAGCAGGCCCTGGCTCGACGTCACCGAATAAGACGGCAGGGAAAGGTTGTCGATATTGACCCGGTCCCAATTGGCCGAGGCATAGATGTTTTTCGAATACTCCCATCTGAAGGTGTGCACGCCGGCGCCCACGGAGAATACCGCGGAGTTCCAGTCGTTCCAGCCGGTCCAGGCCTGGCCCTGTTGGACGCCGTCGATGTAGAACCGGAAGAAACCGTAGTTCCATTCCGTGTCGGTCTTGAAATCGAAGCCGATCTGCCCCGACGCGGTCACGTTGAGCGTGAGCGCGAGGTAGTTGGCCGCGCCCGGGGCGATGTAGCCGGAAGTGACGCCGTAGGATTGGTAAGTCGTCGGAGGATGCCCCCGGCCGGCGTATTGGTCCAGCTGCCAGGCCGAATAACCGCCGCTGCCCCAAGGCAGGCTCCCGAATCCGGATTCAAAATCCACGGAAACGGAGCGCTCGGTGCGGAAAAAACCCAGGCCGCGCCACGGATCTCCGACGGGAGTGCTGGAGATGCGCACGAAATATGTCGTATCCGGCTGGAGCCCGTAGAAAACGGCCTGCAGTTCGGTGGTGTCTACGGAATGAAGGTTCAAAGGCGGGAAATCGGCCGTGGAGGAAGCCTGGACGCGATAAGAAGTGCCGTCCGCCCAGGTCGAGTCCCAGGCGACCGAGATGATCGTGGAGGAAATATACGTCAGCCAGCCCCCGGCGGGCTCGGTGATATCCTCTCCGTTGGGGCCCAGCCAGGGATTGTCCATGGCGCCCAGGCCGACGATGGTCGCCGAATCGATGGACGGATAGCCGCTGCCGTAGGACGAATAGGGAACCTGGTCCATGCCCAGGCCGACCTTGTCTCCCGAGGCCGACAGCGAGCGGGTGCTGAACTTGAAATCGAAAGGTTTGCCGGTCTGCAAATCCAGGACGCGGCCGACTATGGAGCCGTCGGCGTAGAAGGTCGCCCCGACGCGCAAGGCCCCGGTGAAGGCGAAGGAGGAGTAGCTCTGCCCGTACGCCATGGTCTGCCCTTTATCCCAGGCCTCGACCGCGAAACTCGAGGTGCCGCAGCCGCTGCCATGCAAGCGCAGGCCCTGGGCGTTGGGGCCGCTCGCGCCCACGGTGCCGTCGAAGCGGTTGAGCAGCCAGTGGGAGTAGAAGCAACCCTCTCCCGGCGCCAGATCGCCCTGGAAGAAATACGCCGGGCCGTTGGCCACCGACTGATACACATAGGAATAAGCGTAGCCGCTGGCTTGATTGAACCTGAGCTTGCCCGCGTCCACGCACAGGTCGCCGCTCGCCTGCAGCTTGGCCCAGTTGTTGCCGACCGGCTGAACTCCGGAGCAGGAATAAGCGCGCTCGAAATCGTCGTAAAGCTGGCCGGAGGCCTCGCCGCCGCCCAGAACGTAGGGCGGGAAGCTCACGTCGTCGAGCCAGATCCCGGCGTTGGCGGTGTATGAGCTGTAGGAGCCCCGCTCGTATTCCCAGCGGAAAGTAACGACGGTGTTGGACGCGGCGACCGGGATCACGGCCTGGCTCCAAGGCACCGCGGAGCTGATCGACAATCTTTGGGTGCCGTTCACGTAGAAACGCAGGTTGCCGTACAAAGGCGGGTTCGTCTTGTAGCGGAAAGAGGCGTCGCCCGAGCCGATGACGAATATCGGGACCTCCAACCAGCTAATCTGCGTCTGCGTGGAGTTCTCGGACAGGTAGCCGGCCGCGGCCGCCTGGGAGCCGGCGTAGCGGGTCGAGGTCTGTATATACCAGGAATGATCCGGACTTGTCTGCCAGGGCAGGGGATGATCCGGCCGGGTGGTGAGGGTCCCCGTGCCCTCGAAATCCTCGTCGATCCCGCCGCCGCCGCCCGCCTCCGGCCACCAGATCACGGGAGGGGCATGGGAGTCGCTCGTGAACTGCGGTCCGGAGCGGATGCCCTTGGCCGAGCGCATGGTGATGCGGGACGAACCGCCGAGCAGCGAGGCGTAGATATTGGCTCCGAGCTCGGAAGCCGCGAAATTGACGTTGGTGAAGGTCGAAACGTAGTTCCCTCCGGCGAAGAAGGTGATCGCCGTGGCGCCGGCCTGCAGGGGACTGGCGATGGTGAAGCTGGACAAAGAGGCCAGGTCGGCGGCCGCGCCGATGTAAAGGCCGTTGCCGTTGAGCCGGGTGAAGACGCCGCTCGATATGTCCACCGCGCCGTCCAGGCGCAGGCTCAGCCATCCCGTCGGCGCGGTTATCACCGGCGCTCCCATGTGATACGGGTCCGAAGCCTCGAACCGGCCGCCCGTGTCATGGACCCAGACCTCGGAGGCCTTGAACAGCGCGCGATCCTGCAGCTTGAGGCCGCCGGAGTTTACCGTGACCGAGCCCACGGCCACCATGGTCGTGGTGGCCACGAGGAAATTGGCCTGGGGATGCGATATCGTGATGGGGCCGTTTATAGTGTG
>JAQUMZ010000122.1 GCA_028717865.1 Elusimicrobiota bacterium
GGTCGGCCAGGGCCGCGATCTGCGCCTGGATAAGGAACTGCGCTTCCCCCATTCCTTGGGACTGCTCTACAGCGCGGTCACCGCGCACCTGGGTTTCAAGGTCAACGGAGGCGAAGGCAAGGTCATGGGCCTGGCCGCGTACGGCAAGCCGGCGTTCGCCGCCCAGTTCAAGGAGCTCGTCCGCGTGCGCGAGGACGGCAGCTTCCAGCTCGACCTGAAGTATTTTTCCTTCCACTACGATCTGGTCATGACCAATTGCCGGTTCGCGCGGCTGTTGTTTCCCCCCCGGCCCCCGGAAAGCGAACTGCGCCAGGAGCACTGCGATCTGGCGGCCACCCTCCAGGCCGTGGTGGAGGACGCCGCGGTCAAGCTGGTGCGCGGCATGCACGCCGCCTACCGCATGGACGACCTTTGCCTGGCGGGAGGCGTGGCGCTAAACTGCGTGGCTAACGGCGCGCTGCTGGAGCGCGCCCCCATCCGGAGGCTCTTCGTCCAGCCCGCCGCGGGCGACGACGGCTGCGCCTTGGGCGCGGCGCTCTACGTGCACAACCGGCTCTTCGCGGGCGGTCGGCCCCGACCCATGACCAGCGCCGCCCTGGGCCCGGAATTCTCGGACGACGAGGCGCAAGCGGCGCTGCAAGAAGCGGGGCTGTCCTATGCCCGCCTCGCCGAGCCCGACCTCCTGGCGCGCACCGCGCAACGGCTTGCGGCGGGCAAGATCGTGGGCTGGTTCCAGGGCCGGATGGAGTTCGGACCGCGGGCGCTGGGCCACCGCAGCATCCTCGCCGACCCCCGGGACCCGGGCATGAAGGACGCCCTGAACCGGCGCGTCAAGCACCGCGAGCCTTTCCGCCCGTTCGCGCCGGCCCTGTGCGCCGAGGACCGGGATGAATACTTCGCGGGCGGTCACGACAGCCCGTTCATGCTGCTGTCTTTCCCGGTCCGGCCGGACAAGCGCGACGTCATACCCGCGGCGGTTCACGTGGACGGCAGCGCCCGCCTGCAGACCGTGACGGCGCAGAGCCACCCGCTCTTCCACGGGTTGATCAAGGAATTCGGCCGGCGTACGGGCGTGCCCGTGCTCCTCAACACCTCCTTCAACGTGCGGGGCGAGCCCATCGTCTGCGACCCGCGCGACGCCGTGGCGACGTTTCTCGGCACCGGGCTGGACTGCATGGCCATCAACCATTTCTTCATAGAGAAGGAGGCGGAAAATGCGTAAGCGGCTGGCCGTGCTCCTGGAATTCATGCGCATGGTGCGCGACCGCGGGGATTATCTGATCCTGCCCATCCTGATTTTGGTGGTCATCATCCTGGCCGTCATGCTCGTGGCCGAGACGCCTGTTCTTATCCCGTTTTTCTATGCGATCTTCTAAAGCGCGGCTGGCCGCGGCCGCGCTGAGCCTGGCGGCGCTCGTGTTGGGAGGGCTCCTGGTGCGCAGGCGCCAGGCGGCGCGCCAATCCGAGGATTCCTATTCCTACATGTGCGGCGAGACGCGTCAGCCTTTTTTCGTGCCCGAGAAGTCCGGCTCCGGCTTCATCGTTCCGGGACGACGCGGGACTCCGCCGTTCCGTTTTCGCAAGAGCAAGTCCAAAAACCTGCGCCGGGTCTTCGTGGTGGGGCCGTCCGTCGCCCAATTCCTGGCGAGATATTTCGACGCCTGGTCTCCCCTAGTCCGGGCTCTGGCCGGTTCCGACCAGCTGGAAATCATCAACTGCGGCATGCCGGCCTACAACAGCTTCCGCATGCTGGACATCGTCCGGGAGATCCGGGCTTACCGCCCGGACGCCGTGGTGGTGTTGAGCGGCAACCACGAGGACCTGCATCGCGACATCTGCCCGCCCCCGGAAATCCGGCTGCCCTTGACGGAGCTGGAACGGACCTACCAGGCCGACCCGGAGGCTTACGAGCCCACCGCGCAGGAATGGGACCTGGACGTTTTCGCGCGGAACCTGCGCGCCATGGCGGCCGCGGCCCGGGGCGTCGGGGCCAAGACGGTGTTTTGCACCCTGCCCGCTTGCTTGCGGGACTGTCCGCCGGTCGTAGACGCCCGTCTGGCGGTTCCGGCTCCCGACCTGCGGCCGGGAAGTCTGGCCCGGTCCGGGGCTTGGCTGGAAAAACGGCTCCGGGCGTCTCCCCACAACGCCCTGCTGTCGTACTTCCTGGCCCGGACCCGAGACCTGGCCGGCGACAAGAAAGCCGCACGGAAGTTTTACCGCCGGGCCGTGGATGACGATTTTAACGGCGGGCGCTGCTCGCCCAGGCGCAACGCCCTGATCCGGGAGGTGGCGCGGGGCGAAGGCGCCGGCCTGGCCGATCTGGAGGCCGTCTTCACGGCCGCGGCCGCGGACGGCCTGCCGGACGGGAGCATGTTCACGGACGACTACCACTGGTCCGAGGCCTGGGATTTTAAAGTCAATTGCGCGGTCGCGGCGGCATTGGCGGACCTGGCGCCCAACGCGGCCCGGGCGCGCCGGCGCGTCCGGGCTGCCTGCGCGCAGCCGCGGAACATCCCGCGAGGCCAGCTCGCCCGCCTGCCCATGGATACCCCGGGCGGCCCCGAACAGGACGCCCGGACCAGAATTCTCAGCCTGGCCGTGGATCGCCTAGCGTCGCGCCGCGTCGCCGGGAGCGACCGCGACGAAATCGACGAGAAGGCCATCTCCTACCTGGACCGGCTGGAGTCCCTGGACCCGGCTTGGCTTCGCCGCACCGCTGGGCGCGCACACCTGGAACGCCTGCTGCTGCGCGACTGGCTGGGCCACCCGCTCCAGATCGCCTGGCCTCAATACCTCTACCATCTGGGAGAAATGCACCGGCGGCGGGGCGATCCAGCCGCCGCCCTGGAATGGTTCGACCAGGCGGCCCGCGCCGGCTTGACCGAGGCGCCCCTATTTCTGGTCCACCGGGGCCGAGCCCGGGCCGCGCTGGGAGACGAATCCGCGGCCGCGGATTTCCGGAAGGCCTGGGCCCGGGCCGGGCCGTTGGCCGCCAGCCGCCGGGATTACATCCGCCAGTCGGCCTGGTTGGCCGGCGTGCAGACGGACTTCCCGGACAACGGCGGCCCCGCCTCCCGGACCGAGACTCCGGCCGCGCCGGCGGACGCAGCTGATGCCGGCCGCTGCATCGACCAGGCTTACCAGGCTTGGCTCGGGAAGGACGCGGACGCGGCCCGGCGCGCCCTGAGCCGCGCCGCGGAGCTGGCTCCCGGTCTGGACGAGCGGCACCGGATGGCGCGGCTTTACGGCGCCCTGGGTGATCATGGACAGGCGCTGGCCCTGTTGCAGGACCTGGTCAGGACCTCCCCGCGCGCGGCCGGCCTGTGGCTGGACCTCGCCGAGATGGCGGGCCAGGCCGGACGGCCGGGCGCCTCGCTTGAGGCCGCGATCCGGGCCGAGAAGCTCCCCACCGCCGGCCCGGAAAAGCATCGCCTGGCGCTGCTGCGCCAACAACTCGGCGATCTAAAGAAGGCCCTGGTCCTCTTCGAACAGTCGTCTCGGCAAACCCCCGGCTCGGCGCGCATCCGCGCGGATCTGGGCGTCTGCCGCTTCCTGTCCGGAGACGCGAAAGGCGCCGCCGCGGACCTGCGCCGGGCCATAGAGCTGGACCCCCGCCTACTGGCGGCCTATCGCTCGCTGGGGGCCGTGCTCCTGGACCGGCGGCGCCCCCGACAGGCGTTGGAAGTATACGACCTGGCGTTGGCGCGCAACCGGCGAACCCGCGATCCCATGCTCGATGAACTGCGCCGGGATCGCCGGGAGGCGCTGGCCAGACTGAAAGACTAGCCGGGGCCGGCCGCGCACTTCCCCGAGACTAGAGTGGTATGATATTCAAGCTCGCGTCGACGTCCGCGCGCCCATGAGCCTTCATCTTCCCGTCAACGCAGATTGCAATCTCGATTGCGTGTTTTGCTCCGCCGCGGACCGCGGGGGCGATTTCTCGCTGCCCGCGCTGCTGGAACTCATCGACGGGGACGAGTCCGGCCAGGTCCAGGTCTCCGGAGGAGAGCCGCTGCTCAGGCAACCCCCGGACCTGCTGCGCATCCTGCTGCACTGCAGGAAGCGCCGGAAAAAAGTGGAGTTCCAGACCAACGGTGTCCTGGTCCCCGCTTACGAGTTAAAGGCCCTGCGCATGATCGTCAAGCTCTCGGACCTGGTCAACGTCAATTTCCCCGCCCACACTCCGGAGCTCGACCGCGCCGCGACCCGCCGCCGGGGCTGCCTGCGGCCGCGCGTGCGCGGCGTGCGGCGGCTGCTGGAGCTCGGGGCGCGCGTGCGCCTGACGCACGTGGTGCATCGGGGCAACTACGCCCATTGCCGGGCCTTCGTGGACTTCGTGCACGAACGCCTGCCCGGAGTGGAGCGCATCCAGTTCAGCTACGTCAAGGCCTGCGGCCGGGCCCGCGAGAGCCTCCGGGTGGTCCCTAGATTCCGGGACGCCGCCCCGCACCTCAATTCCGCCCTGGCGCGCTGCCGCCGGCTCAAGCTGCGCTTCGACGTGGACCACATCCCGCTCTGCTTCGTGCGTGAATTCCAGCGGGAACACGTCGACTGCCGGAAGCTGCGCCAAGGGCGGCCGGAACCGTTGGCGGAGAAAGCCCGCGTGCCCGCCTGCCGGGGCTGCCGCCTGCGCGCGCTCTGCCCCGGGCCGCGCCGGGATTATATCCGGATCTATAAAACGCTATGACGACTCCGCGCGACGATCCCCGGCCCCTCGACGTGCGCGCCGTGCGCGCGCAGTTTCCCGCGCTCTCGGCCCGCGTCGGCGGCAAGCGCCTGGTCTATCTTGACAACGCCTGCACCGCGCTGAAAAGCCGGCGCGTGGCCGAGCGCCTGCGCGATTTTTACTCGCGCTGGGGGGCCTGCGGAGGACGCCGTTCGACCCATCTTTTGTCCCAGCAGGTGGAGAACTGGTTCCAGCAGACCCGCCGCCAAGTCGCGCGTTTCATCAACGCGCGCGGGCCCGAGGAGATCGTCTTCACCTCGGGCGCCACGGAGGCCGTGAACCTGGTCGCGCGGGCTTTCGCCTGCGCGGGCCGCCGGCGCGAGGTGGTGCTGACCGACCTTGAGCACAACAGCGTGGTGCTGCCCTTCCTGGAGGCCGCGCGTTCGGGCAAATTCGTCCTGCGCCTGTGCCCCACGCGCGACGGCCGCCTCGACGAGGAGGCCCTGGGGCGCCTGGTGACCGACAAGACCGCCCTGGTCGCCATGACCCACGCCTCCAACGTGATGGGCGGGGTGCTGCCCGCGGGCCGCGCGGCCCGCCTGGCGCATTCCCGGGGCGCCCAGATCCTGGTCGACGACGCGCAGTTTCTTTCCTCGCACCGGGAAGACGTGCAGGCGCTCGACGCCGACTTCGCGGTCTTCTCGGCCCACAAGCTGGGCGGCCCCTTCGGGGTCGGGGTCCTTTACGGAAAGGAGCAGCGGCTCAACGGGCTGGGCGTCTACAAGACGGGCGGCGGCACGGTGCGGAACGTCGTCTGGACGAAGCGCGGGCCGCGGGCCGATTATCTCGACGCCCCCGCCCGCTTCGAGGCGGGAATACCGAATTTCGGGGGGGTGACGGCCTTCTCCGAGGCGCTGGCCCTGCTCGAATCCTGGCCGCAGCCCGCCGTGCGCGCGGCCGTCTCGGCCCTGGTCCGGCGGGCCGCCGCGGGCCTGGCGCGCCGGGCGGAGGTGAAGGTTCTCGGCCGGCCGGAGGACCTGGCGGAAGGCTCGCTGGTCTCCTTCGCGGCCCGGCACCCGCGGTTCTCCCTGCAGGACTTCGGGCTGTTTCTCAATCACGAGCTGCGCGGCCGATTCATAGCGGTGCGCATCGGAGAGCACTGCGCGCACCTGCTCAACGACAGGCTGCGCGTTCCCGGCACCGTGCGCCTGTCCTTCTTCGCGTACAACACCGCCCGGGAGATCGACTTTTTCCTGGACGCTCTCGACGCCTACCTCCGGGAGCTGCGCCGGTGACGGCCCGCCGCCGCCGGGCCGCGCCTGCGCGCGGCCGCGTGGATCGCGACGCGTTCGACGCCCCCCGCTGCTTCGACATGGTGCTCAGCTATGCCTGCCAGGCGCGCTGCCGTTTTTGCTCCCAGGACTTCGGCTGGCGCTCGAGCGTGGCCGGCATGCCTTACCCGCGGGCGGTGGAAACCATCTACCTGGCCCACAAGCGCGGCTTCCGCCGCATCGGCTTCACGGGCGGGGAGCCCACCCTGCGCCAGGACCTGCCCAAGCTGATCGCCCTGGCCAGCCGGATCGGCTTCAACTACGTGCGCATCCAGACCAACGCGCTGCGCTTGGCGGACTACGCCTACGCCAAGACCTTGGCGGACGCGGGGCTCTCCTTCGTCAAGTTCTCCATACATAGCCACGAGGCGGCGATCCACGACGCCCTGACCATGGTGCCGGGCTCCTTCGCGGCCTGCCTGAAGGCCATGGCCAACCTCCGGCGCCTGAAGGTCGGCATGGGGGTCAACTTGGTCCTCAACCGAGCCAACTGCGCGAGCCTGCCCGATTGCTTCGAATTCCTGCTCCTGGAATGCCGGATGTCGGACTTCGTCATCATCGCCCCCATGTACGAGGGCAACATGGCCAAGCACGCGCGCGAGATGGGGGTCCGGCTCAGCGCGGCGGCTCCGCAAGTCCGCAAGGTTTACGAGCTCTTCACGCGGGAACGCTTTCCGACGCCTCCCCTCCTGCTGCATTTCACCCCCTGCATCCTTCCGGGCTACGAGCAGCAGATGCTCGGCTGGTCTTCGTTCAACACCACCGTCGTCAGCCCCCAGGGCTTGCGCATGAACCTGGACGAAACCGCCGGCCGCCACACCGTCAAACCCGAGACCTGCCGAGTCTGCGTCTTCCACGACCGCTGCATCGGTCTGGACAAAAGCTACGCCGACGTCTTCGGCACGGACGAATTGGCGCCGCTCCGGGCGCTGCCCCGGCGGCCCGGCCGGGACCTCGCGCCCGGCGGCGTCGGCGAGCGGACGGCCCTCACCAACAACGAGATCTGCGTGCTGACCGTATTGCGCCTGAAGGACGGTTTGACCACTCCCGAAATGCTCGCGCTGGCCAAGCGTTTCGGGATCTGCCGCGACTGCCGCGGCCAAAGCGCGGTGATCGCGGCGGCCGAGGCGCTGGCGCGCATGGGCAAGGTCTAGCGCCGGCGCCGGGGCGGCCGCTATGCCTGGTCGCTCGCGGCCGAGCAAGGCCTGACTCTGCGTCCCTCCCGCGCCGCGCGCCGCCGCCGATAAATTCACCCCGTCTTGACCGCGCCGTCACCCCGGCTCCATGCCCGCTTGCTACACTGCCGCCATGGAGCCTCAATCTCCGGATCGGCGCCGGGCCTGGCCGCTGGCCTTGCTCCTGGTCCTGACCGTCCTGGCCGTCTTGCGCTTGGGCTCGTGGGCGCTGAACCGGGGACCCTGCCCGGAACGGCTCAAGCTCCAGGAC
>JAQUMZ010000123.1 GCA_028717865.1 Elusimicrobiota bacterium
ATTAAACTAATCCCATGCGAGGCAGCCGGGTTAGTCGTTCCAGCCGCGCGACGGTGGCAAGCCTGACGAGTTTTGGAAGACGGCTTCCCGCCGCCGAGGAGTTGGAACCCAGCACTGTCATCCGGAGCATTCGTAACGCGCTGTTAATGAGCCAAGCGCAGCTTGCCAAACGCGCGGGCATGCCGCAGTCGCATCTGGCCAAGATCGAGACGGGGAAGGTCGATTTGCAACTCGGCACTCTCCGGCGCATATTTCGCGCTATGTCCTGCGAAGCCGTTGTGCTGCCCAGGTTCCTTAAACCCATTCGTATCGTATTGGAAGAACGGATCAAGGCCGTCGCGCGCCGCAATGTGGCGCGAGCCACCGGCGTCTCGTCTGGGGCGGGCCCGGGTTTGGAGGACAATACGTTGCGGGATTTGGTCCGCTCGGAAGAGAAGCGTCTGGCGCGATCTCGTTCATCCGCCATCTGGGATGAGCCGGCCATGGCCGGAGCGGGGGGCGAAGGGGCGCTTTTGCGCGACGCCCCGGTTCGCCTGGTCGACAAGGAAGATGATCGGGAGACGCTGCGTTTCTGGCTCGCTCAGCCTCCCGAGGCGCGCATAAGCGCCGTGGAATTCCTCAGGAGACAATGCTACATGGTCACGGGCAAGACCAGGCTGCCTCGCATGGAACGAACGATCCAATTGAGGGAGCGCCGCGCATGACCGAAATTAATCCCGACTTCGCGGATTTTATCATCGAGCTCAAGCGTCACCGCGTCCAATTCGTCATTGTGGGCGCTTTCGCCTTGGCCCATCTGGGTTTTCCGCGGGCCACGGGCGACATGGATATTTGGGTCAAGCCGACGCAGGCCAATGCCCGAGCCCTGTTGCTGGCGCTTGAGGGATTCGGCTTCAAGTGTCTGGGAATCAACCAGGAGGATATACTTTCCGGAAAAATTATTCAGATGGGCTATCCGCCGGTGCGCATTGACGTCATAACGGTCTTGGACGGCCTGACCACGGAAGAGATATGGGACAGCCGGACCGGGGGGCCGTTCGGAGAGCGGAAGGTCTATTATCTCGGGCGATCCGCTTTCATTAAGAACAAGCGCGCCGCGGCTCGAAAGAAAGACCTGATCGATTTGGGGGTCCTTGGCGAATCTCCGGATGCCGCTTAGCATCGCCATGAGCGCGAAATACATGCTGCGTGCTTTCGGCTGCCGGGTCAACCAGGCCGAGAGCGACGAACTGCGCGGGCGGCTGGCGGCGGCCGGCTGGTCCGAGGCGGGCAACCTGGCCGAGGCCGGGCTCTGCGTCGTCAACACCTGCACCGTCACCCGCGACGCCGACCGCCAGACCCTGAAGTTCCTGCGCAAGGCCGCCCGCGAGGCGCCCGGGGCGCGCTTGGTCGTCACCGGCTGCCTGGCCGAGCGCGCGCCGCAGGCCGTCCGGGCCGCCGCCCCGGCCGCGGTCGTGGTGGGCAACGCGGACAAGCGCTCCATCCCGGAGCTGCTCGGGCTGGGGGCGCAAGAGGAGACGCCGTTTCCCGCGCGGTCCCGGGCTTTCTTGAAAATCCAGGACGGCTGCGACGGGGCCTGCGCCTACTGCGTGGTGCCGCGGGTGCGCCCCGAATTGGCGAGCCTCCCCGCCCCCGAGGTCGAGGCGCGCCTGCGGCGGCTGGCCGCGGCGGGCATCGGCGAGATCGTGCTCTGCGGCGTGCGCCTGGGGCGCTACCGCTGGGGCGAGATCGATCTATGCGGACTTTTGGAGCGGCTGCTTGGCCTGCCGGGCAACTTCCGCATCCGATTGTCTTCCTTGGAAATCGGCGAGGCCGGGGATCGCCTGGGGGAGCTGATCGCCGGCTCCGCTGGGAGGCTTTGCCCGCATCTGCACCTGCCTTTGCAGTCCGGTTCGGACTCGGTTCTGAGGCGCATGGGCCGGCCCTACCGGGCCGCGGATTTCGCCCGCCGCCTGGAGGCGCTGCGCCGCGCCATCCCCGGACTGGCGGTCTTCACGGACATCATCACGGGCTTTCCGGGAGAATCGTGGCGCGAGCACGCCGAATCCATCGCCTTCGCCAGCGGGCCGGGCTTGCGCGGCCTGCACGTGTTCCGCTACTCGCCGCGCGAGGCAACCGCGGCCGCGGCCATGCCGGCTCAGGTTCCGCCGGAGGCGTCGCGCGGGCGCCTGGAGGATTGGCGCCGGCTCGATGCCATTCTGCGCCGGGCCCACGTCGAGCAGGCCGCCGGCCAGCCGCGCGTGGTCGCCCCCTTGGGGGGCGGGGCCGAAGGCGTCACGGAGGACTTCCTGACCGTCGCCCTGCGCGGCGCAACGGGGCCCGGTCTGTGGCGCGTGCGCCTGGCCGGCCGGGGTGAGGCGCCCGCGGCCGAGGTCCTGGGCCCTTTGGCCCAATGAGGCGCCAGTCCATCGACCCTTGAGCCGCACGTTGGAAACGGCTATCTTAAAACGTCTCTTGCGAGGAGGCTTGGAAGACCGCTATAATCCTTAGCTTACGTGATGAACGACTGCATTTTCTGCAAGATCGCCGCGCGCCGGATTCCCTCCCAGAACGTCTACGAAGACGAGAGCGCGGCGGCCTTCAAGGACCTCAACCCGCAGGCGCCGGTTCATATCCTCATCGTTCCCAAAAAACACATTTCCGGCCTGGACGCCTGCCGCCGAGAGGACGCCGCTCTGCTGGGGCACCTGCAGCTCGTGGCGGCGAAGCTCGCGGCCGAAAACGGCATCGCCGGCGGCTACCGGCTGCTGACCAACAACGGGCGCGGCGCCGGCCAGAGCGTGGACCATTTGCACTATCATCTGCTCGGAGGCCGCCCCCTGGCTTGGCCGCCCGGATGAGATTCCGAAAAAAGAGGTGGTGAACTCAAATCCATGGTTTTTGTCAAGCTGCGTGAGGGCGAGAGCGTAGACGAGGCCTTGCGGCGCTTCAAGCGCGAATGCGAGCGCAACGGCATCCTCAAGGAAATCAAGCGCCGGGAGCGTTACGTCTCCCCGAGCGTGAAGCGCAAGCTCAAGGCGGCGGAAGCGCGCCGCAAGATGCGCCGGGCCAAGCGCCGGCGCACCGTCGGCTGACCGTCGTCGGGCCGCCGGCGGGGGCGTTCCCCGCCGGCGGCGCCCATTTTATGCCATTGATCCCGGAAGAGACCCTGGAATCCATACGCGCGCGCCTCGACATCGTCGAGCTGGTGCGGGATTTCGTCCCGCAGCTGCAGCGCGCGGGGCGCAATTTCAAGGCGCGCTGCCCGTTCCACCAGGAGCGCACGCCCTCCTTCGTGGTCACCCCGGAGCGCCAGTCGTTTCATTGTTTCGGCTGCGGGGCGGGGGGCGACATATTCGCCTTCGCCATGAAGATGGAGTCCCTGAGCTTCTCCGAGGCCGTGGAAAAGCTGGCCGGCCGGGCCGGGGTCAAGATCGTCAAGAGCGACGAGCCCATGGGGCCGGCCGAGGCCGAGCGCCTCAAGCTGAAGGAATTGCTGGAGCTGGCGGCGAATTTCTACCACGAGACGCTGCTCAAGACCTCGGCCGCCGCTCCCGCCCGCGCCTACCTGGAGCGCCGCGGAGTTTCGACGGAGGTCATCGCGGCCTTCCGCCTGGGCTACGCGCCCAAAGCCGGGACCCTGGCGGCCAAGGCCGAGCGCAAGGGCTTCTCCCGGGAGCTCATCGTCAAGGCCGGCCTGGCCAGCCCCAAGCCGGGGGGGCTGCGGGATTACTTCTTCGACCGCGTCCTCTATCCGATCGAGGACGCCAAGGGCGCGGTCGTGGGCTTCGGGGCGCGGGCCTTGGGCGAGGCCATGCCCAAGTACCTGAATTCGCCGGAATCTCCGGTGTTTTCCAAGGGGCGGGTGCTTTACGGACTTTTCCGCGGCTTGCCGACGGTGCGCAAGGAGCGCCAGGTCGTGCTCATGGAAGGCTACATGGACGTCATGGCCGCGCACCAGTTCGGCCTGGCGATCGCTTGCGCGCCGCTGGGGACGGCGCTGACCCTGGACCAGGCGGCCCTCATCAAGCGCTACGCGTCGTCGGCGACGGTGGTTTTCGACGCCGACCGCGCCGGCCTCAGCGCGGCCCTGCGCGGCGCCGAGCTGCTTCTGTCCGCGGGGCTGGGCGTGCGCATCGCCACCGTCCCGGAGGGCAAGGACCCGGACGAGTTCCTGCACGCCCGCGGCCGCCAGGCTTTCGCCGACTGCCTGGCCGGCGCGGCGGACCTGGCCGAGTTTCAGACGGAGCTGGCGCTGCGGCGCTGCGGCCCCGAGCCGGGGCCGGCGGAGAAATCGGCCGTGGCCCGGGAGGTGCTGGAGACCGTGGCGCGCTGTCCCGACGAGATCGTGAAGGCCGAATGGCTGCGGCGCCTGGCCGGCCGGCTGGACGTGGACGAGGAGTCCCTGCGCCTGCAGCTGCATCGGCGGCCGGGGCTCAAGGCTGCGCGGTCCGAGCCTCGGGCTCCGCGTCCCGCGGGGATGGCGGGAGACGAGGCGGACCTGCTGCTGCACGCCTTCATGGGCCCCGAGCTTTTCGCGCGCCTGCGGCCGGAGGATTTCGCGTCCGAGGCGGGGCGGCGCATATACGAGGCGCTCGAGGCGCTGCGGCCGTGGCCGGCGGACTGGCCCGCCCGGGCCCGGGCCAAACTGTCCGAGCCGGACAACGCCCTGCTCCAGGAACTCGTGGTCCGGGCCGGGGAATTGGACGCGGGGGGGGCGGCCGAGCGTCTGGAGGCCATCCTGGCCCGCCGGCGGGCCCAGTCGCGCTACGAGGAACTGCGCGCGCTCAACCGGCGCGCGCCGCTGGGCGCCGAGCAGCTCCAGGAGTACATGCGGTTGGCCGTAGAGTTGAAGGGTTCGCGCAAGACGTGACACGGGAGACGACCATGGCACTGCAAGCAAGTCAGGCGATGAAAAATCTGGTGGAACTGGGCAAGGAGCACGGCTATCTGACGCTCGACGAGATCAGCCGCACGTTGTCGATGTCCAGCGTCAAGTCCGAGGAAGTCGACGAGCTGATGAGCACGCTCGAGGACCTGGGCATCGAGATCGTGGACCGCAAGAAGTCCGTCGTGGCGCCCGTGGTGGAGAAGGAGCGCTTCGCCGAGGAATGGAGCGCGGGTTCGGACATTTCCAATTCCATCCGGATGTATCTTTCCGAGATGGGCCGCGTGCCCCTGCTCAACCGCGAGGAGGAGGTCACCCTGGCCCGCAACGTGCGCGAGCGCGAGAAGGAGCTGCGCCTGCTGGTGCTGGAATCCCCGGTGACCCAGCGCGAGATCCGCTCCTGGGAAACCCTCATCGAGGCGCAGGAAATGACGCCCAAGGAGCTCATGCCCCGCGGGCGCAAGACCGCCTCCGAGCTTTCGGGCATGCGCCGCCGCATGAAGTCCGTGGCCCAATTCATCGAGAAGTCGGAGAACGTCATGAGCCGGCTGCGCGAGAAGCTCAAGGATTCCAAGCTGCGGCCCCTGACGCGCATACAGCTGACCAAGGCCGTCGAGACCCGCAACCGGCAGGTCATCGCCAAGATCGTGAGCCTCAACCTCAACCAGGACAAGATCAAGCGTTTGACCAACAAGATCAAGAACCTGGCCGCCAAGATCCAGGAATGCCGCGACGAGCTCGAGCGCTACGCCCGCCGCTACGGCATGAGCTTCGAGCAGCTGCGCGGCTACTACACCCAGGTCAAGAGCGGGAAGATGCGGACCGAGGCTTTCCGGGCCAAGACCGGATTCTCGCCCTCGGCCGTGGAGGCCGCCCTGGAGAACATGCAGGCCGTGGCCGACCGGCTGGAGCGCATCCAGCACACCCTGCCGATCTCCGTGGACCGTTTCCTGGAGCTCAACGACAAGATCATCTCGCTGGAGAACACGATCCTGACCGACAAGCTGAAGCTCATCAAGGCCAATCTGCGCCTGGTGGTCTCCATCGCCAAGAAGCACGTGAACTCCAACCTGGAGCTCTCCGACCTCATCCAGGAGGGGGGCCTGGGACTGATGAAGGCCGTGGAGAAGTTCGAGTACAAGCGGGGCTTCAAGTTTTCGACGTACGCCACCTGGTGGATCCGCCAGTCCATCAACCGCGCCATCGCCGACCAGGCCCGCACCATCCGCATCCCCGTGCACATGAAGGAGCTCATCTCCAAGCTGACGAAGGTGACGCGGCGCTACCGCCAGGAATTCGGCCGCGACCCCTCGTTGGAGGAATATACCCGGTCGCTGCACATCTCCATGGACAAGGTCAAGAACGTCCTCAAGATCATGCAGGAACCCGTCTCCCTGGCCACCCCCATCGGAGAGGACGAGGACTCCTACCTGGAGGATTTTATCGAGGACCGCGCCAGCCAGGCCCCCTCGAATTCCGCCACTTCCTTCCTGCGCCGGGGCGAGGTCGAGAAGATACTGTCCACGCTGACCGACCGCGAGGCCAAGATCATCAAGCTGCGCTTCGGAATCGACTCGGGCTATCCGCGCACGCTCGAGGAGGTCGGGCGCATCTTCCGGGTCACCCGCGAGCGCGTCCGGCAGATCGAGGCCAAGGCCATCCGCAAGCTGCGCCATCCTTCCCGCAGCAAGTCCCTGCGGGACTACCTGGACTAGCCTTGAACCCGGACCGCCGGCGGCGCCATCCCGCCTTCGAGGGCGTGGTCTTCGGCCTCGCCATCCTGCTGGCCGGGATCGTCGCTTTTTACTCGATCGAGCGCTACGCCGCGCGCCGCGCGCCGCCGCAGCCGCCGCCGCTGCCGGCGGGGGCGACCACGGCCGGAAGCCCGCCGGGGGGGCCGGCCGCGCAGTCCGTGGTTTCCGGCCTGCCGCCCATGCGCTTCTCGCGCGTGAGCTCGTCGCGCGCGCGCCGCATAGACGTCCCACCGCCGGCTGCCGGCGGGAAGTAGCGGGAAGTTTCAGTTCCCGGCGGCGATAAGTCCCTTAAAGAGGGCCTTGAGCCGGCGCAAAAATCCCGCGAAGCGTCCTCGCGCAGGCGGTTCGTCCAAAAGTCCGTCCACGAACTCGACGGCCTGACCGGAGCGGACGCTGGTCCAGCCCCTGAGGCCAGCTTCCTGGCGCAATTCCTCGTTGGGGTTGAGCGCGACGGGGAAACGCGCCCGTTCCAGCATGGGGATGTCCCCCGTCGAGTCGCCGAAGGCGAGGAAGGGGCGTTCGCGGCCGCGTTTCCGGAGATAGGCGTCGATCGCCTCGCCCTTTCCGGCGCGCGTGTGGAGGGTCGTAAGCAGACGGTCGGTATAGATTCCATTCCGGACTTCGACTCGTGTCGCCAGGACGTCGTCCATGCCCAGGAACTCCCTCGCCGGTTCCGCCGTTTCCCACACGCCGGCCGAGAGCAGAACCAGGCGGAAGCCTTCGCGCTTGAGGCGCGCCATGAGCGTCGCGGAC
>JAQUMZ010000124.1 GCA_028717865.1 Elusimicrobiota bacterium
GGCGCGGGATCCGGGGCGTTGAAGGGGCTTAGGCCCTGGGCCAGCTCGAGTTGGCGCAGGGCCTCGTCCCTCCGGGGCGGCCGCTGCTCCAGCCAAGCCCAAGCGAGGTTCTCGCGCGCGTAGGGGTCGGCCGGGGCCAGGCGCGCACGCTTCATGGCCAGCTCCAGGCGCCGCGGCGGCTCCGAGGTCCGCGCCGCCTTCTCCCAGCGCCCCGACAGAGCGCCCGGGATCCAGGCGCAGGCGGCCAGGGTCAGGCCCGCCCAGGCGGGCCAGTTCCGGACCGGACTGGCGGCCGTTCCCGGTCCCGCCGCCACGGCCAAGGCCGAGGCGAAGAGCAGCGCCAGGGCGGGCAGGTGGAGCATGTTGTCGCCCAAAATATGCGTCGCCATCGCGCAAAAAGCGGCCAGGCCGGCCTCGCGCGTCCAGTCGCCCCCGCCCGCGAAGGCGGGACGCAGGCAGGCGACCAGCGCGGCCAGCAGCAGGACCAGGCCCGGCAAACCGAGCTCCGCCGCGGCCTCCAGGGGCTCGCTGTGGGCGTGGTCGGCGCGCGCCCGGTAATTGGAAAACCCATAACCCGCGCGGAAGTTGTGGCGCAGGAACGCGTTGGGAAATTCCCCCGGCCCGGCGCCCAGGACCGGATGCTCGAGCGCGCAAAGCGCGGCCGCGGCCCATATTTGCGGCCGCTTGAAGGAATTCCCCACCGAGGCCTTGGCGCGGGTGGCCCAAAAGGCGCCGCCGCCCAAGGCCAGGGCTCCGGCCAGCAGCAGGGGCCAGGACCCGCGCCCGTACCGGCGCCACAAGCAAAATCCTCCCGCCACGGCCAGGGCCGCCAGGCCGCCCCGGGAACGGGCCCATACGATCTCCGCCGCGGCCACTACGGCGAACGCGGCGCACAGCCAGCGCCAAGCCCCCTTGGGGCCGTCCGGACCGAGCCAGGCCGCCAGGGCCGCCGCGGCCAGGGCGGCCTCGACGAACACGGTGTAGTTGTAGTACGGCGGCATTATGCCCACCCGAGGATAGCCGGGCACGTCCACGAACACCGCGCACGCGGCCAGCGTGACGCCGCAGGCGCCCAGGCCCCAGAACCAGGCGCGGCGCTCGCGCCCGCCCCAGAGGCCCGCGGCCGCGGAAAAAAACACCGCCAGCGCGGCCCAGCGGGAAAGCGCGGGCAAGCCCGTCAAGGGCTGGGGGCTGGCCAAAAGGCTTAGCCCCACCCACGCCAGAAATGGCAGCCAATGGCGCAGCCCGATCATGGCGCGGCCGTCGGCCAGCCCGATGGTCAGCCACAAGACGCACAGCGCGCCGGCCGCCAGCAGGGGATCGCGCAGTCCCCCGGCCAGGAATCCGCTGAAAAGGCAGGCCAGCAGCAGCAAGCCCGCGGCCCGCTGCCCCAGCGGAACCGACCCCGATATTTGGACTTGCGCCTCGGACATCGTATCAGCCAAGTGCTGAAAAACCCTTTCCCCTATATGGCGTGACGGGTCCTGCCGGCTCGTTGCCGCAGTCTTTGCGAGGTTCGCGCCCGAGCGTAGCGAGGGTGCGAACCCCGGCGCCGACAGTCCCGTCGGCGCCGTTGCCGTTGTCGCGCCTCTTGGCATGATGCCAAAAACCCTCTCCCAATATGCCGTCACCCGTCACGCTCAGGGAAGGGTTTTTCAGCATTCTGTCAGAACGGCAGGCCGCAGTCGCCCAGGCCGAGCTCGGAGCGCACGGCGCAAATCTCGCGCCGCAGGCTGGCGTTGATCGGGGCGCCCTTGTCCTTGCGCGCGAGCCACGCCAAGTGCTCCTTCTCGCCCGCGGTATATATGCGTTGGGCTCCGGGCGCCTTGCGCGAGGCGCGCAAGGCGCGCAGGATGTCGCCCGCGGTCTTCTTGAACTCTTCCAACGGACGGAAGGCCTCCACGTCGATGGCCAGGAAGAAGTGCCCCAAGCCGTAGGGGACCTTCTTGCCGCCGGAGAACCCCAGCAGCATCTTCATGAAGCCCCCGCCCTGCAGGGCGGAGCTCAAAATCTCCACGACCGTGGCGTAGCCGTAGCCCTTGTGGCCGCCCCCCTCCTCGCCGATGCCGCCCAGGGGCGCCAGGGCGGCGGTGCCCTTGACCAGCTCCGCGAGCACGGCCTGGCTGTCGGTCCGGGCCCGCCCCTGCTGATCGATGACCCACCCCGGAGGCAGGGGCTTGCCGGCCCGGGCGCGAACCTCGATCTTACCGCGCTGGGTCAGGGAAGTCGCGCAGTCGATCATGAATGGGAACTCCTCGTCCGTGGGCAGGGCGAAGGTCAGGGGGTTGGTGCCCAGCATGTTCTCAACCCCGAATGTGGGCGCCACCGAGGGCCGGGCATTGGTGCCGGTGACCCCGATCATGCCGGCCTCGGCGGCCATCAAGGCATAGTAGCCGGCGATGCCGTAGTGCGTGGAGTTGCGGACCGCGGCCATGCCCAGACCGTATCGCCGGGCCTTGGCGATGCAAAGCTCCATCGCCTTCTTGGCTATCACCTGCCCCATGCCGTGATGGCCGTCAATGACCGCGGTGGCGGGGCCTTCCCGGACCAGCTCGAACTTCGTGAGCGGCTTTTGCACGCCGTCCTTGATGCGGTCGTAGTAGATGGTCTTGAAGCGCGCCACGCCGTGGGAGTCGATGCCGCGCTTGTCGGCGGCGATGAGCACCTCGGCGCAGACGCGGGCGTCCGGCGGCGGCACCCCCACGCCCTCCAGCTCCGCGGCCATGAAGCGCTCCAGGGCCGGGAACGGCGCCCAGATCGTCCCGGCGTCGGGCGCGGCGGCCATCAGACGGCGACCCGCCCGCAGGCCTTCAGGGCGTCGTCGAGCCCGCGGGCCAGCGCCTCGGCCTTGGTCCGGTCCTTGATGCCGTCCAGGTTTATGCGCACGTTCTCGGCGGCGCAGGCGGCGGCGGCCTTGAGCAGGTGCGCGGCCGAACGCATGTCGGAGAGCACCGAGGCCGAGACCAAAGGCAGGGCCGCCTGCGCCTCGGCCAGGCCCTCGGCCGCGGCCGCGGCCGTGCGCAAGGGGACCTCCGCCGCGTTGACGAGGGCCTCCTGCATCCGGCGGGGCCGCTCGGGCAGGTCCTTGGGCAGGGCCAGGGCGGCCATGAAGCGCTCGAAGGCATCGGAGTCCTGGGCCATGAGCCGCTCGAAGCCGCCCTTCAGGCGCCCGAAGGCCTGCACGGCCCGCATCAGCCCGGGCCGGCGGGTCTCCTCCAGCTTCTTCGAACGCAGGGTGATCGCCGCGGCCATCATGCCCAGGCCGCAGCCCATGGCGCCGGCTATGGCGGCGGCTGAGCCGCCGCCGGGCGTGGCGTCGGTGGTGGAAAGCGCCTCGGCCACGGCGGAGGCGCCCTGGCGCCAGTCCGGGGCGGCGCTGAGCGCGCCCTCGGCCTCCAGGCGGTTTTCCAGGATCTGGACCTCGGGCTTGAAGTTCTCCAGGTTCAGGGTCTCCACCGCGAAATCCACCAGGGCCTGGCGCGGCAGCAAGCCCACGATCTCCGTGGTCACGACCTTGGCCCCGTGCTCCGCGGCCAGGCGCCGGGCCTCGGCCAGGGTCTTGGCCATGGAGGTGGTCTTGTAATCGGTCAGCACGGTCGAGATCTGGACCTGCTTGCGCGCCGCCAGGCCGATCTCCTTGCCGCGCACGCAGGGCAGGCCGCCGCCCGAGGCGCGCAGGCGCTTGGCGATGTCCTTGCCCGCGGCCAGGTCGTGCATGTCGAGGTTGAGGTTGAAATTGACTATCTGCTGCCGAGCGCCCACGGCCACGGCGCCGGCCGTGGGGTGGATGCGGTTGGGCCCGAAATCCGGGACCCGGGACGCATCCTTGCCAATGAGCGCCTTGAGCCCCTCGAACTGCCCTTTGCGCACGCCGGCCAGGTCCTTGCGCTCGGGCACGCGCGCGGCGTGGTCGTAGAGATAGACCGGAATCTCCAGTTCGCGGCCCACGCGCTGCCCCAGCCGCTCGGCCAGCGCCGCGCAGCCCTTGATGTCTATGCCTGAGACCGGGATGAAAGGGATGACGTCCACCGCGCCCATGCGGGGATGCTCGCCCTTGTGGACGTTGAGGTCGATGAGCTCGCGCGACTTCTCGGCCACGCGGAAGCACGCCTCCAGCGCGGCCTCGGGCGGCGCCACGAAGGACAGCACGCAGCGGTTATGATCGGCGTCGGTCTCCACGTCCAATATCGCCACGCCCTTCACCCGCCGGGCAGCGCCGACAATGGCCTCGACCTTCGCCTGGTCCCGTCCCTCCGAGAAATTAGGCACGCATTCGACGAGAGCGCTCATATCCCCTCCTGAATAAAAATATAGTACCCAACTTGGTGCCAGGCTTTCAAAATTTAAGTTGTTAAGTTGGTGCGTGGCACCATTTCAGAAACTTCAGAAACTCGGGGCTTAGCCGATGGCGCCGACGTGCTTTAGGGCCCCAAGTATGAACTCGACGCCGGTGGCGGCCAGCAGCAGGCCCATGAGGCGGGTGGTGACGTTCATCAGGGTGGGATTGATGCTCCGGGCCCCTATGACCGCGACGCGGAAGATCAGATAAGTGACGCCGCAAACTACGGCCAAGGCCAAATAGAGAACGGCGTGCTGGACCAGGGACCCGGCCTTGGTGTCGAGCATGATGACGGTGGTAATCGCCCCGGGGCCGGAAAGCATGGGAACGGCCAGCGGGGTTATGGAGACGTCGTCCTTGGCCGTGCCCTCCTCCCTCTCCTCGGCCGTTTCCTGGACCGGGGAACGGTGCGCGCGCAGATTGTCCAAGGAAATAAGCAGCAGCACCAGGCCGCCGGCCAGCTGGAAGGACGGGAGGGTTATGCCGAATATCTTGAAAATGCCCTGCCCGACCGTGGCGAAAAGCACGAGGACCAGCAGGGCCGTCAGGCAGGCCCGGCGGGCCATGGCCATGCGCTCGGCGGTGGTATTGCTCGGCGTCATGGCCAGGAAGGTCGACACGGCCGCCACGGGATTGAGTATGGCGATCATGGACGCCGAGGCGAGCAGGCCGAAGCGAAGGTGTTCCATTCAGCCTTTAGCCGGAGGCGGCAAGGGCCGGAAACCGCCCAGGAATCTCAACCAGACGTCCCGGCCCCGGGGCTGGTCCTGGTAGATCGGGGAAGAGCTGCGCCAGCGCAGCAGCCAGAAGGCATTGGGCCCGGCCGGCACCAGGGCCAGCTCCTCGTAAACCCACGACGACGCCGGCCCGGAGGACTCCTCCCCGCGCAAAACCTGCTCGTACTGGCGCTGAAAAAGACGCGCCGCGCCCGCGGCCGTCTTGGCGGCGCCGGCCGGCGCGGGTTTGTCTCCCGGCACGGCCGCGAGCACCTCGGCCTCGCTGCCGGTCTTGCGGGACACCGATATCCAGACCAGCCCGTCGCCGTAGCGCGTCCCGCCGTCCGAGGCGGGCATGGACAGCCAGTCCGGCGGAATCTGGCAGCGGTACTGGCCGGCCACCCCCGTGCTCTTCCAGTCCATTTTCACCCTCTTGGCACAGGCCGGCGTCGCGCAAAGCAGCACGGCCAGCAGGCCAATCGCGACGTCCCTCATTTTCCGAACTCCTTGCGAAAATCGTACCAATATTCGGGGTGCTTGGCCCGGGACTCGGCGACCAGCTTGAAGAATTCCCGCCAGCCTATCTGGCCGGGCGTCGGCTTGGCGTCCGGAAGGTTCTTGGCCGCCAGCAAGGCCAAGGGGGGCGCCGGTTCCGTCGGGGATGGCCGGGAACTCTACCAGGGCACCGGCCGCCGGTCGCGGAAGCAGCCGCCGTTGGGGCCGTCGCAGCCGGCCAGGGCCAGCCAGACGATCGTATCCGCCCCCCGCTCGACGGACTGTCCCGCCGGCCCGCCCAGGCGCGTGCGCGTCCAGCCCGGGCAAGCCGCGTTTACCTTGACGTCGCCCCGGGCCTCGCGCGCCAATTTCACGGTCAGGGCGTTGAGCGCGGCCTTCGAGATGCAGTAGGCCGCGGGACCGTCGAGACCCTCGCCGAAGGAGCCGCCGCCGGAAGTGACGTTGACCACCCGGCCGAAGCCCCGCTCGAGCATCCCCGGCACGAAGGCCCGGCACGACCACAGCGCGCCGAAGAAATTGGTGGCCAGCGCCTCCTTGAAGGCGTGCGCGGCGCCGTCCAGGACGCCGGAGGCGGGATAGACCCCCGCGTTATTGACCAGGACGTCCACGGCCGCGCCCCGGCCCTCGAGCCGGCGCGCCGCCGCGGCCACGCCGGCCTCGCTGGACACGTCCATGAAGTGGAAGGATGCGTCCAGCCCGCCGCGGCGCAAATCCTGCGCCGCCGCCTCGCCCGCTCCGGCGTCGCGGGCCGTCAAAATCACGCGCAGGCCTTGGGCGCCCAACTGGCGGCAAACCTCCAGGCCGATGCCGCGTCCGGCTCCCGTGACCAAGGCCGTGCGCCTGTCCATGAAGCGATGCTTTCATATCGCACGCATGGGCCGCCACAGCCAAAAGGGCAGGCAGACTCGCGGTCAGTAGGCCTTGGCCATCACGACGCGCTGCGGGGAAGGCTTGCCGGTCAGAATGCACGTCCCCGCGCCGCGCGCCGCCGGCGGAATGTCCTCGGGCGCGGGTATGCAGCGGATCGAGGTCTCGAAGCGCTTGGCCATCTCGTCCTCGTGCGCGGCCTCTCCGGCCCAGTGCACCCAGGCGAAGCCCCCGCCCTCGGACTTGAAGAAGCGCTCGAAGTCCTCCAGCGTGTCGATCACGCGCGTGCGGGCGTCGCGCATGCCCCGGGCCCGCTCCAGCAGCTCCTTTTGCATGCCGTCCAGGAGGGGCTTGACGCCCGCAATCGCCTCGGCCCGGGGCAGGAAGGACTTGGCCCGCTTGCGCCGCGCCGCGTCGAGCTCGCCCGGGACCTCCTGGACGAAGCGCTTGACCAGGCACAGCGAGCCCTTTTCGATGTCCTTGGGCCCGATCTCGACGCGCAGGGGCACGCCCTTGCCCTCCCATTCGTAGTACTTCGCGCCCGGCGAGACGCCCTCGCGGTCGTCGAGCTTCACGGACAAGCCCAGGGCCTTGAGCTCCTCGGCGGTCCGGCGCGCCTCGGCCATGACCTTGGCCTTCTCCTCTTCGCTCTTGTAGATGGGCACGACCACGACGTGGATGGGAGCCAGGGCCGGCGGCAAAACCAGCCCGTTGTCGTCGCTGTGGGCCATGATCAGGGCCCCGATCAGGCGCGTGGAGACGCCCCAACTCGTGGCGTAGACGTATTCCAGCTGGCCCTGCGCGTTGAGGAACTGCACCCCCGCCGACTTCGCGAAATTCTGGCCCAGGTAGTGGCTGGTGCCCATCTGCAGGGCCCGGCCGTCCTGCATCATGCCCTCGATGCAGAAGGTCTCCACCGCGCCCGCGAAG
>JAQUMZ010000125.1 GCA_028717865.1 Elusimicrobiota bacterium
CGCCCGTGCGGCCCATCTGGGCGAGGACCTTGGCGGCGTCTCGCTGGGGGTCCACGGTATTGTCGCGGGAGCAGGCCGCCGCGCATTCCCCGACGGTCTTGCTGGCCCAGCTTTCGCGCGGGACCGCCGCGACTTGCTTGGTCGAGATGCAGCCGCGCAAGCGGTCATGGTCCTGTATGACGGGGAACAGTTTGTAGTGGTACTTGTAGATATAATCCTCGACCAATTCGCGCAGGGTGATGGCGGCCGGCACTCCTACGGGATCGGGCTTCATGAAGCGGCGCACGGGCCGCCCTTCCAGGCTTTCCCGGATGACGAGCTGGCGGAAGGCCATGCGCGCCGCGCTTTGCAGGAACATTCCTATGAGGAAAGTCCAGGCGCCTCCGATGAGGCTGCCGGCCAGGAACTGGAAGACGCCCAGCACGATGAGCGCGGCCCCGAATCCCACCCCGACGCCGGAGGCGATGCGCGTGGCCCAATGAAAATCGCCCTTGGCCTGCCAGAGCAGGGAGCGCAGGACGCGCCCGCCGTCGAGGGGAAAGGCGGGCAGCAGGTTGAAGCCCGCCAGCAGCAGGTTGATCCAGCCCAGGTATTGGGCCACGCCCACCACGGTCACGGGCCAGCTTAGCCGCAGGCCGAGGCCGTGCAGCCAGAGCAGGCCCAGCCCCAGCACGACGCTCGACACCGGCCCGACGATGGCCATGGCGAATTCGGCCCGCGGGCCGGGCGGCTCCTCCACCATCTCGGCCACGCCCCCGAAAATGAACAGGGTGATGCCGCGCATGGGTATGCCGTACTTCCGGGCCGCCAGGGAATGGCACATTTCGTGCGCGATGATGGACAGGAACAGCCCGATGGTCCCCGCGACGCCCATGGTCCAGTACGCGGCGGGCGTCAGGCCGGCGTAGCGGTAGGGGAACAGGCCCACGGCCAGGGACCAGGCGACCAGTATGGCCAGCACGATCCAGCTGAGGTCGGCCTTCACCTCGAAGCCGAAGAGCTTGAAGAGGCGGATGCTCTTGCCTAGCATGCGCAACATCCTAGCACCGCCGCGGGACGCGGTCCAGATTCCCGGAGGCTCGGCTTTGTGATAAAATGCCGCGACCGTGAGCCGCGCGCCCGCTCTTTACGCCGACCCCGCCCTCTACGACATGCTCCATCGCGCCGGCACGCGCGGGGAGGCCGCGCGCCTGGAGCGGCTGTCGGACCGGCACGGCAACGGCGGCCGTTCGGCCTGGGAGCCGGCTTGCGGAACGGGGCGCTATCTCGCGGCTTTGGCCGCGCGCGGCTGGACGGCGGCGGGCTACGATTCGAGCCGGGCCATGCTCGCCTTCGCGCGGCGGCGGCTGGCGCGCTTTGGCGGCCGGGTCCGCGTCGTTGCCGGCCGGATGACCGGCCTGCGCGCGCCGCGCTGCGCGGACCTGGTTTTCAGCCTGATCTCGACGTTCCGGCACCTCATGAGCGACCGCCGGGCCCTGGCGCATCTGCGTCTTTGCGCCGAGGCCCTGCGCCCCGGCGGGATATTCGTCCTGGGTCTCGATCTCACGGTTTACGGCGCCACGCCGCCCGACGAGGATGTTTGGACGATCCGGCAAGGCGGCCGGACCTTCCGGCATATCGTGATGACCCTGCCGCCGAAGCGCGCCGGCCGGCGGGAGCGCGTCATTAATTTCGTGACCGGGCCCTCCGGCTTGATCCTGCGCTCCGGCTACGACCTGCGCGCCTACGATGCGCAGCAGCTTTCGGACCTGATCGCGGCCTCGCCCTTGCGCGTGGAGGCGGTCTACGGCCTGAGCGGCCTGCCGCAAGGGCTGGCGGGCCCCGAACGGGCGCTGTGGGTGGTGCTCAAGCGGCGGCGGGGGCTGGTCAATAAAGTAGAATAGCCGCGGGCAGGCGGAGGATTTCAATGGAAGACGCAGCCGCGCGGAAGCCGGACGTGGGCGCCTGGGAATCGGTCAAGCTGCTGTTCGGGGCGTCCCGGGGCTTCTGGCTCGTCAACATGGTCAATTTCGGAGACGGGATCGCCTACTTCGGGATCTTGACCCTGCTGACCCTTTTCCTGGGCAAGGAGCGCCTGGAGATGAGCGACCACGCGGCCGGCTTGTCGGTCTCGGCTTTCACGGGGCTGGTCACGCTGTTCATGTTCGGGGGCGGCTTCGTCTCCGACCGCCTAGGCGTGCGCCGGGCCCTGACCCTCTGCCTGGGCTTTTTGCTGGCCGGCCGCGTCCTGCTCTCGGCGTCCCCGGCGTGCCCCGGTTTTTCCCACCAGGCGGCCTGGTTGGGGCTGCTGGTCCTGGCCCTGGGCGAGGGCGTCATTCAGCCCGCCCTTTACGCCGGCGTCAAGGAGTACACCGACGCCCGCACGGCCACCATGGGCTACGGGATCCTTTACGCCATCATGAACCTCGGCATCGTGGCCGAGAATTTCGTGTCGCCCTTCGTGCGCACCCGCGCCCCCTTCCTGGGCCTGGCCGGGCTGGGGCTGGGTTTCGACGGGGTGTTCTGGATGTGCACGGGCATCACCGTGGCGATGCTCGGCGTCCACGGCGCGTGCTTCACCCGGGCCGTGGAGCTGCGCGACCGCGTCGTCGCGCCCGGCGCCGAGCCCGAGGCCGCCGGCCGGAGCCTGGCGGACAAGCTGCGGGAGCTGCCGTTTCTCGATGGACGCTTCATGTTCTTTATCTTCATATTGCTGCCGGTGCGCACGCTTTTCGCCCATCAATTCCTGACCATGCCGGACTATGTCTTCCGAGCCTATCCGGCCGAGGTCAGCGCCAAGTTCGAGTGGCTGAACGGCCTCAACCCGCTCATAATCGTGATCTTCGTGCCGCTCATCGCGGGCCTGACCCGCAAGGCCAACATCGTCACCATGATGATCATCGGCACCACCATCTCGGCGCTGACCGCGTTCCTTCTGGTGCCGGGGCCGAGCCTGACCCGGCTGATCCTCTACACCCTGTTTTTCTCCCTGGGCGAGGCGGTCTGGTCCTCGCGCTTCCTGGAATACGTCGCGGATATCGCCCCGGCCGGCAGGGTCGGGGCCTACATGGGCCTGGCCGGCATCCCGTGGTTCCTGGCTAAGTTCACGACGGGCCTCTACTCCGGCCGCATGCTCGAGATTTTCGTGCCCAAGGGCGGGCCCCTGGACACGAGCACGCTTTGGCTCATATATGCTTTCGTCGCCTGCGCCAGCCCGGTCGGCCTGATCCTGGCCCGGCCGTGGCTGCTGCGGCACAAGGAGGCAAGGGAGGCCGGACATGCCTGAGTGCGCCCGCAAGGCCGCCAATCTCAAGGGCTGCAATTGCACGTATTCCTGCTCCAATAAGGGCAACTGCTGCGCCTGCGTCGTCTACCATCGCGACTTGGGGCAGCTCCCGGCCTGCTTTTTCAGCGCGCGGGCCGAGGCGACCTACGACCGGTCCTTCGCGGCCCTGCTGCGCGACCGCAACGGCTGATGCTGGAAGACAATCTCTTCGCGCAATTCGGCGCGGCCATCGCTTCCGGCCGCGGCGCGGTCCTGGTGACGGTGGTCGGCGCCTCCGGTTCGACGCCGCGCGAGTGCGGGGCGCGGATGCTGGTTTGCGAGGACGGCTCCTGCGCGGGGACCGTGGGCGGCGGCAAGCTGGAGGCCCTGGCCCTCAAGTCGGCGCGGGCCGCGCTCAAGGCCGGGATCAGCCGCAAGGAAACTTTCGATCTGACCCCCCGCGGCATCGGGATGGAGTGCGCGGGGCAAGTCGAGCTGTTCTTCGACGTGCACGCGGCGCCCTGCCGGCTCCTGATCCTGGGCGCGGGGCACGTGGGACAGAAGATCGGCGAGGCCGCGGCCGTGGCCGGTTTGGCGCACGAGGTGGCCGACGACCGGGCCGAGTTCGCCAACCGCGAGCGCTTCCCGGATGCCGGGAAGATATTCGTCGTTCGCCCGGACCGCGTCCTGCGCTCGGCCGGCGTAGATGAAAAGACCTTTATCGTAATCGTGACCCGGGGCCACGCCCTGGATGCCGAGTGCCTGGCCGCCGCGCTAAAGACCAGGGCGGTCTACATCGGCATGATCGGCAGCCGTAGCAAGATCCCCGCCGTTTTCAAGGCGCTCAACCGCAAGGGTTGGCGGCCGGAGCGCGACGGCCGGGTCTACGCACCCATCGGCCTGGACTGCGGGGGCAAGTCCCCCGGCGCCATCGCCGTGTCGGTCGTAGCCGAGATACTGGCTGTTTCCCACGGCCGCCCTGGCGGCCATCTACGCAGCCAGGGTCGTTAGGCCCACGGACAACTAGGTCTCTCGCCTCATTGCGCCTTCCACCAAAGGGAGTATGATCTGCAGCACGGCAATATGTTTTAGGAGACCCAATGAGCAAGATGATCATCTCTATCCTCATCCTGGCGCTTATGCCGTATTGGGCCGCGGGTCAGGGACTGGTGAACATGGTCCGGGCCGCAGGCGGCTCGGTCCCGGAGGCGGGAGCGGGCGCGCCGATCACGCTGGCCGACTATAAGACGGTCCCCAATCCGGAATATGCCGAGCCCGGTCTGCGCAAACCGCCGCACCTGACCGACGATCATGTAAAAAGGTTGATTGAATTGATGGTGGACGCCGAACTGTCGAAGCGGCCCGGCATCAGCGCCAAGGAATTGTCGTTGACGAAGGAGCAGGCGCAGAGGATCGTAACCAATCTGGTGGTCATTGACAGCAAATACGTGGACGCCATTCCCGGTCCGGTCTGGAACAGAGCCATAGAGGACATGGGCAAGGTCGCGGCCAAGGAGTTCGAGTTCAGGAACGGGAAGGGGAACTGGGAGGAGACGGTCAACGCCATGATCAACGCCGCCGCCAATAAGATATTGGACCCTTTCTCCGTTTATTGGAGCAAGGAGGAGTTCAAGCGCTTCCAGGACGAGATGAACAATTCCTTCGTGGACGTGGGCATGATCCTGAAGGATGACGGCCGCATCGACATCGTCATCCCGCGCAGCCCGGCGGAGAAGGCGGGCCTCAAGGCCGGGGACAAGATCGTCGCCGTGGACGGCCAGCCGGTCTCCAATCGGCAGCAGATCCAGAAGAAGACCCTGGGCCAAGCCGGCACGAGCGTGCGCCTGACCGTGACCCGGGACGGCCGGCGGATGGAGTTTGCGGCGGTGCGGGCCGAGATCAATACACGGAACGTGTTTTCCAAGAAACTGGGCGACGTGGGCTACGTCTACCTGGGCCAGTTCAGCCCGAATTGCGATGACGAGCTCATCGCCGCGGTCGCCGACCTCCAGGCCAAGGGCGCCCGCAAGCTGATCATAGACGTGCGGGGCAATCTCGGGGGGACCGTGGATTCGGTTTCCCAGATCGCCTCGGAGTTCTTCAAGGACGGCCAGAAGATCGTCAGCTTCAAGCGCCAGGGACAGGTGATGTCCGAGAACGTGACCGACGGCGACGGCCGCTTCTTCAACATGAAGGTGGCGATACTCGTCAACGGCGGCTCGGCCTCCGCCAGCGAGATACTGGCCGGAGCCATGCAGGACGTGCGCGGCCCGGTGATAGTGGGCAGCCGCAGCTACGGCAAGGGCACGATGCAGGACATCCTGCCCGACCGGCAGGGCCGGGCGCTCAAGCTGACCATGGGGCGCTGGTATACCCCGCGCGACCGCAGCATCGACGCCAAACATGACGCGCAAGGCGAGAAGATCAAGGATACCGGCGGCGTGATCCCCGATCATCTCGTGGTGCTCGGCGAGGAGCAGGAAGCCGCCATCATGAGGCAGATATATCGGGAGGTGCAGGGTGCCTCGCCGGAGGGGCGGAAGGTGGAGGATCCTGTGTTCAATAAGGCCCTGGAGCTCCTTGGCCGCTGAGGCTCGCCGATGCGGCTGTTTCTGGCGGTCTGCGCCGTCCTGTTGTTCGCGCCGTCAGCCTGCAAGCGGCGCCAGCCGCCCGCTTCCGCGGGGCCGACCATGATCGAGGAGCGCAAGCCGGCGGATTTCCCGCCCGAAACGGTGGAAAAGCCCCGGGACGTGGAGAAGGGCGAGGGCTTGCCCGAGGAATTCAAGAAAACGATCGAGAAACGCCTGGGCGAGAAGAAAAAGAAATAAGCCTCTCGACCGCGTTAGTTTTCTGCCCGGGGTCCTAGGAACCAGGCCGCCGTGGGTCCCCGGCCTCAGGCGAAATTCCGCGCTGGGCTCTATCCTAAGATCAAGGAGAGTCCAATGAAGAGACTTGTTCTTTCGGCCTTAATCGCGGTTCTTGCGTCCGGTCTGGCCGCCGCCCAGGAGCTCATGGGCCTGGTCCGGTCCGGGAACTTCGAGGCTCCATCCGCGGGCGAGGGCTTGCCGGTCATCCTGGCCGATTACCGGCGGGTGGACAATCCCGGGTACGTCGATCCCAATACCCTGCCCCAACCGCCGAATCTGACCAAAAAGCACATAGACAGGTTGATCGACTTGATGGTGGAGGCGGAGCTGTCCAAGCGGCCGGCGCTGCGGCGTCCCTATGAGCAGGACCAACGCGTGCCGCTGACCTTGACCAAGGAGCAGGTCTTGTGGATCGGCGGGCTGCTCTCCATGATCGACCGCAACTACGTCAACGCCATCCCCGGCGAGGTCTGGGACAAGGCCGTCGAGGACATGGGCAAGGTCGCGGCCGAGAAGTTCCGATTCTCCAAAGGCAAGGGCAACTGGGAAGAGACCGGCAACGCGATGATAAACGCGGTCGCCCGGAATATCCTGGATCCGTTCTCAGTCTACTGGAACAAGGAGGAGTACAAGCGTTTCCAGGACGACTCGAACAATTCATTCGTGGGCGTGGGCCTGCTGCTCGGAGAGGATGGCTCGATCGACATCGTCATCCCGCGCAGCCCGGCGGAGAAGGCCGGCTTGCAGTCCGGCGACAAGATCGTAGCCGTTGACGGTAAAGCGGTGTCCACCCGCGAGCAGGTGAGCCTCCGCGCCCGGGGCCGGGCCGGCACTTCGGTGCGCCTGACCGTGCTGCGCGGCGGCGGCAGGTTGGACATCGTCGCCGCTCGGGCCGAGATCGAGACCAGGAACGTCTATGCGAAGATGGCCGCTCCGGGCGTGGGCTATGTTTATCTGGGCCAGTTCAGCAACGATTCCGACGAGGAACTGATCTCCGCCGTCGCGGACCTCCAGGCCAAGGGCGCCGGCAAGCTGATCTTGGACGTGCGGGGCAATCCGGGCGGCGGCGTGGCCGCGGTATCCCAGATCGCCTCGGAGTTCTTCAAGGACGGCCAGAAGATCGTGAGTTTCAAGCGCCAGGGCCGGGTGATGCCTGAGAACGTGACCCGGGGCGCCGGCCGCTGCCTGGGAAGGAAGGTGGCGATAC
>JAQUMZ010000126.1 GCA_028717865.1 Elusimicrobiota bacterium
GAGGCGCCCAGCAGCAACGTCCGGGTCCCGAGCTTAAAGCGGCGCAGGCTCGAACCTCCAGGACAGCGTGATCGCGCCGCGATGGTCCCGGTAGGACGGCGTGGCGTAGTATTCGTAGGACGGCGTCGCCGACCAGCGGTCTCGGATGCGCCAGGACAGCTCCGCGCTCACGTTGTGGGAAAAACCGTCTCCGGCGCCCCGCTCCTGGACGAAGGACGGCAGATAGCGCGTCTTAAGTTCGAGGCGGTCGCGCAGGCGAGCCGAGAGCTCGAAGCCCAAGGCGTTGGCACGCACCCGCCGCGGACTGTAGTACTCCGGACGCTCGTCCTTCATGTCGTCGAAAGTCAGGCGGTATACCCCGCGCAGGCGGCCCGAATCGGCGGCGAAGGCCTGCCGCGACAGCTCCAGCTCGGCGGTCGCGCGGCGGTTTCCGTCCGAAAGCGAGCCCAGGCGCCCCCGGACCTCCGCTTTCCACGGTCCTTCAGCCTGGTTCCAGCGGGCGCGCGCGTCGCCGTAGGCGACCGCGATGTCGCGGGCCAGGGCCTCGGCGGTGCCATAAATCGAGCGGCCGGCCTGCAATCGGGTCTCGAATCCGTCGCGCCACTTCGATTCCAGGCCGCCCCAAAGCGAATAAGCGTCGCGCGCCGGTCCCGCCAGAGCGTGAAAGAGGGCCTCGGCCGAGGCCCTCTGGAAAAGCCCCGCCGAGCCCTCGACGGCGACGCCGCCCGCGTTGTCGGCGATGGCGGGCGAACCGTCCCGCATGAATTCGCCGCGCTGGTGGCGCAGGCTCCATTTGACGGGGCCCGCGCGGCCGACGTCGATAGTCTGGTCGAAGAGCCAATTGCGTCGGCCCTGGTTGTCCCGTTCGTAAACGAAACCGGGCACCCAGGCCAGCCCGTCCTGCGCGACATAGGACGAGACCCGGCGCCGGGTCTCGGGCAGGGTCTCCAGCATCGCCGCGCGGCGGGCCAGCAGCCCGCCTTGGACGATATCCCCGGCCGCCAGGCGCAGATAGGACTCCTGGTCCAGCAGCCTGGCCGGCGAAAGGCCGCCCCGCCGCAGCTCTTCGAGCCGGCCCGCGGCCCTACGCAAACGGCCGTCCTCCACGCCCCACTCGAAGAGCTGCAGCCGCATGCGGGCGGCGGGATTATCGTCCTGGAAATGCCGGAGCAAAACCTCGCCCGTCCAGGCGTTCCCGGGCTCCACGCGCTTCAAGCGCAGGGGATCGCGGCCGCGGACGTTGATTCCGAAGCGGTCCTGGACGCAGGCGAGCCGGAAAAATTTCCCCGCCAAGGCCAGGTTCACGGAGCTCGCGTCCGGCGTGTTGCCGTTGTCTCCCGTCTGGCCGAAGTTGCCTTGCGGGAAAGCGAAGGCGATGGGCCTGCGGCCGGCGCGGCGCAGATGGCTGTCCTGGCTACGGCGGAAATCGCGCTCGACGCGGTCGCGCCAGTCCGACCACGGCTCCAGGCCCCCCGCCTCGCCGCGCCAAAGGCGGTTGATCAGAAACAAGCCGCGGGCGCCGCCCGGCCCGGAGGGCACGCGCATGTGGGCCAGTCCGCCGTGCGACTCAAGCTCCCAGCGCCCGCTCTCCTGCCAGCGCCGCATCATGCTCCAGGAGGCGTAGCCTGGAGGACGGCTGCCCTCGGTGTTGGCCAGGGCCACGAACATCGTGGCTTTCATGCCGCAGCGGTCCAGGATCGGATCGGCCTGCTGAAAGCTGTCCAACCGGCCGTCGTCGAAGGTGATCCAGACCGGGCGGGCGGGGAGTTCCGCTTCGCCTTTCAGCCAGGCGGCTACCTCCGCGGCCGTGACGGCGCGATAGCCCCCCTCCCGCAGGGCCCGCATGTGGTCCGCGAATACCTCCGTGCGGTAATGGTAGTCGTAGGCGAGCAGCGGATCGTTCGCGGAGGCGGTCAGGCCGTGGTAAAGCAGGATGGGCAGGGCCGCGGAGCCTTGATTGCGCTCCACCCAGTCCTCCAGAAGCGCGCCGGCCCGCCGGCGCTGCCCGGCCTGGCGCAGGCGCCGGGCGAAAGCGAGGATCAGGGACGGCTCCGTAGGATCGAGAGCCAGGGCTCGCGCGGCGTGCTCCAGGGCCAGCCGCGGCCGTCCCGCCGCGGCGGCGATCTGGGCCAGCAGCTCGTGGACGTCCGGATTGGCGGCATTCAGGGGCAGGGCTTTTTCGGCGCAGCGCCGCGCCTCGTCCCGCCGGCCCTCGTTCAAGGCGAGGTCGGCCCGACGCAGCCATGCCTCCTGGTGCTCCGGGCGCAGCTCCAGGTAACGGTCCAGGAGGCGCCGCGATCGGTCGCTCCGGCCGGCCCGATCGTAGAGGCTCGCGAGCAGCATCACGCCGTCCGCGTCGGCGGGCTTCGGATCGGCCAGCCGCCCTTCCAGAAGGCGGACGGCGCCGTCACGATCGCGCCGCCGCAGCGAGTCTTCGAGCAGGAACTGGAAGGCCTTTTCCTGGCCGCGCTCCTCGTAAAGCCGGCGCATCTGCCGCAGAGCTTCCGGCTCGGCGCCCGCGCGCCAAAGGGCCCAGGCCCGCTGGAAGGCCAGATCCGGGCTCTGCGGGAACAGCTCCAAGGCCTGGTCCCAATAGCGGAGGGATTCCTCATGGCGGCCCGCCCAAAACCAGGCTTTCGCCAGCAGCGCGTAGCCGGAGGCGGGCAGGGTGCCGGAGCTCGCCAGGGCCGCCAACGAACGCGCGGCCGGCTCGAAGTCGCGGTCCTCGAAGCGCAGCCGCGCCGCGGCCAGGACAATGGACGGCTGCTCCGCCTTCAAAGCCAGGCTGTTCTGATAGCTTTCCAGGGCGGCCTCGCCCTGCCCGAGACCGGCCTGCATCCGGCCCAGGGCGTTCCAGGCCCGGGGATCGCCGGGACGCAGTTCGGCCAGGCGGGCGGCCGCCGCTACGCCCTGCCGGTAGACGGACGCCGCCGCTTCGGGAGGTCGGCCCGCGGCCAGCAGCCGGACGATATCCTGGTCTACGCCCGCCAGGCTCGCGCGGCCGAGCGCCTCGGGCAGGCGCTCCAGCACGCCGCGAGCGGCGACGTCTTGCGGGCGCAGTTCCAGGACCCGGCGCGCCGCCGCGGCGGCCTCCTCGAAGCGGTCCCGCCCCCAGAACTCCCACATCAGGTCCTTGAGCACGAGCGGATTGCGCGGCTCCAGGGCGGCCCACGCCCGGTAAGATTCGACCGCCCGCTCATGGTCGCCGGCGCGGTGGGCGGCGATGGCCCGCAGGCGCAGCCGCTCGACCTTCTCGAGCTTGACCGCGGCGGAGGGACGCGGCGGCGCGGGAAAGGCCAGCCGGGCCGTCCCCAGGGCGACGGCGATGAGCAGGAGGATCAAGAGTCCTTTCTTCACCGCGCCTTCCCGGGCGAGAAGTCCAGGCGCAGGTCCCGCACCTCGGCGATGCCCCGCATCCGGTCGGCCAGTTGGAGCTGGAGCATGCCCTGGCCGGGAGCCGGCCGCGGCCCCGCGTCCACGATAATGGGCGCGGAGCCGTCCATGGACAAAGCCAGGCGCCGTCCGGCCAGATCGATATCCAGTTGGAACGGCCGCCCCTGCGGCGCGGCGGGCAACGCCAAGCTCGCCAGGCGCCGGGAACGCGACCCCCGCAATCCCTCGACTACGACATCGCGCCCGCCGAGCGCCACCAGCAAGCCCGCGCCGGAGGCCTCGTCGTAGCGCAGCAATAAGCGCAGTTCCCCCTCCAGGCCGCGCGCCCGCGCCCGGAGGCGGAAGTCCGGCCGGCCCGCCGTGCCCAGCCAGAAAAGCCGCGCGCCCTTCTTGGCCGGAGGCGCCCGCAGGCTGAAGCGGGCCTCGGGCGATCCCCCGGGCATGGTCACCCCCCATTCCCGGGACTGGATCCAGGCCTTGCCCAGGCAGACCTTCCCCGTGGCGGGCTTCTCCGCCGCCAGGCGCCGGACCAGGTCCGCGGCGGTCCAGTCCCCGTTGACGACCAGGCAGCCCAGCCGATCCAGGGCAGCCGCGCGATTCAGGGCCAGCCCTCCCGCCTTGGCGAGCCAGCCGCCTCTCGCCGCGGCCCGGGGGCCCTTGAGGCGGAAAGCACCCGAGGCCTCGGCGAAGCCAGCGTCCCAGCCGTCCCGCCGGCGCATCAGGCGCAGCACGTGGGCCGTCGGATAGCGGCGGTCGGCCAGCCTGACGGCCCGGCCGTCGGCGAGCCACGTCGCCGGCCAGCGGCGGCGCCGGAATATCGGGGCGGCGATCTCGTAGGTGCGCAAGGTCCCCGGGCTGAAGACCGTCACGATGGAGTTTTCCGGCAAGCCCCCGCCCTCCTTCAGCCGGCCAAGCGCGTCGGAAAGCGGCAGCGGACGCCAGCCCGCGCGGGCCAGGGCGTCCAGCCATTGCCCCAGACGCAGTTCCATGACCTTGACGCCGGACTCGTATTGCGCCGTGATCTCCGGGACGCGCAGGACGAAGAACCAGTCCGCCCCCCCCGATTCGGGGTCCGCGCCCGCCCCGGCGGCAGCGCCGCCGCGGCGGGCCGCCAGCCCGGCCGCGGCCGCGGCGGCGGCGAATATCAGCAGCGTCGCGCCCCAGGCCCGGCCGTACGACGGCTTGCGCGGCACTAGCGGGTCCCCCAATGGTTCTGCCGCACCGTCAAGACGGCGTAGTAAGTCTGCAGGGAGAGCAGCCAGGAGTAGACCTCGGCGTAGACGAAACCGTAGTACCAATAGCGCGACTGGGTGTGGTAGTAGTAGACGATCCCGAGCAGGAAAAAAACCATCATGAGTCCCGCCAGATAGGGCAGGCAAGCGGCGGAGCCGAACAGCCACGGGGAGCCGGCTATCACGCGCAGGACCACCAGGGGCGAAACCAGCGTCACCGCCACGCCGAGGTAATAGGAAAGAACGGCCGCGGGATGCTCCCGCCACATGCGGCGGGCGGCGATGGTGGTCTCCCGGACCCAGGACTTCTTCCAGCGCAGTTGCTGCCTCAAGAACGTGGCCAAGCCGCGGGGCGCGAAAGTCGCCGCGCGCGCGCCCGCATGATAGACCACGGAATAGCCGCGCAGGATGAAGTTGGTCAGGCTGCGGTCGTCGCCGAAGGTCGCCGGCGTACCGAGGAAGGTCTGGTGGAGCCACTCGGGCAGGACGTCGAGCACGGCCTGGCGGCGGTAGGCCGAGAAGGGGCCCGGACAGCAAGTCACCGCGCCGAAGACGCTCTCGGCGGCCTTCAGAATCCGGAAGGACACGAAATAGCGCACAGCCTCGAATTTGGAGAATATGTTGTCCGACTCGACGATCATCAGGGTATGGCCGGCCACGGCCCCCACGCGGCCGTCATGGAAGGGTTGGATGATGCGGTAGAACGCCTCGGGCTCGATCATGCTATCCGAATCCATGTAAATCAGGATATCCCCCCGCGCCAACTCGGCCCCCAGGGCCATCGCATGCCGCTTGCCCAGGTTCCGCTCGAAACGGCGTATCCGCAGGCGGGGATGGCGCTCAGCCAGGCGCCGCAGGACCTCCCACGTCCCGTCCGTCGAACCGTCGTCGACCACGATCAGCTCGAGTTTGTCGGCCGGATAGCGCGCCTGGAAGCAGCGCTCGACCACCTCCGTGATATGCTGTTGCTCGTTCTTCACCGGCACGACCACGGACAGGGTCTCGACCACGCCGCGATCCTCCGGTTCGCGGTAGAGAATCGACAGGCCGATCCGGGAAAGCACGTAGGCGGAGGCCAGCAGGCTGTAGATCTGCCAGAAAGGACCGTACCAGAAAGAGACGAGGTTGCGGGACTTCAGGAAGACGATCGCCCCCGCCACCAGCAAGGCCGCCAGCGCCGCCAGCAACCGCCGCGGGCGCGCGGCCCTCCGGGCCAGATGCTCGTCCAGCAGCCCGCAGAAGCGGAAGCCCCGGGACCCCGCTTGGGCGCGAGGCAGCAGCACGCCGGGCGAGTCCGCCCGGCCCGGCGGGGCCGTTGGGGCCAGGTCCGGCGGAACCGTCCAGCGCAGGACGGCGCGGCCGGCCGGCGGAACCAGGCCCGGCCGGCGCGCCCGGAAGCGGACGCCCGTCGGGCTGACGTCCTCCACGCACACGGCCGCCCGCCGCCGGCGGGGCCAGCGGCCGAACACGAGCTCGCCGGGGACGTCGCACTTAGTCCGGCGGTAACGGCGCGGCTCGGTCGCGGCGGCGCAGACTTGCATCCTGATGATTTTATGATCCGTTCCCGCGCAGTATATGCCGGCAGGCTGCTCGCGGCGATAGAGGCCCGGTAAAGCCCTTTTGAAGGTTTCGTGACCATGCCGCCGCCGCGGCCGAGGTCGGCCTGCCGGGCTTCGCGGACCGCATCCCCCACCACCTGAGCGCCATCGAGAAGCAGCGGGTCTGCCTGGCCGGAGTGCTCGCCTGCGGACCGCGCTGAGGGAGCAAAGCAAGGGACGTCCCCGTCTTTTCAAAGTTAACCGAAAGTTTCCTTGCGCCGGCGCCGCGCTGAGGTTAAACTTTTAACCGACATGAACGAATGCGCACCCTCGGGCGCCTTGGCCGGCGGCAGAATCCTCGTCATGGAGGACATCGCCATCCTCGGCCGGATATTGAGACGCATGCTCGAGCACCTGGGCTACCGGTGCGAATTCGTGACGGACGGCCGCGCCGCGCTCGACGCCTACCGCAAGGCCAAGGCGGCGGGCGATCCCTTCTCCGCGGTCATCTTGGACCTGACCGTACTCGGAGGCATGGGCGGCAAGGAGACGTTGGGCCTGCTCAAGGCGTTCGATCCTCAAGCCAAGGCCATCGTCTCCAGCGGCTATTCCAACGATCCCTCCATGTCCGGATATTCCGCCCACGGCTTCTCCGGCGCGCTCGTAAAGCCCTTCAATATCCATGCTCTCTCCGAGGTCCTGCGCCGGCTCTCCGGCCCCGACCAAACCGCTGCCGTGACGCCAGGATCGGACGCGGAGCCGCGCTGAGCCGCGCGTGGAAAGAAAAGCAAGGAACGTCCCCGTTTTTCGTCCCCGTTTTTGTAGACTGTGGCGGCATGCCGCCCGCGACCACGTCCGACCCGCTCCAGGACCTGGAACTGCTCATCCGCTCGCGCTACGCCCTGATCGTGCTGGAGACTCCCGAGGCGGACCGGGCCCAGGCGCTGCTCCAGCACTTGGCGGACCGCCTGGGCCTGCCCCTGTTCCACTGGTCGCGCACCAAGGGGCTGCGTCGCCTGGACGTGGCCGCGGCGGCCGACCCGGACGAGCCCGGGGCGGTTTACGGCAGCGCACAGCCGGCCGCGGCCCTGAACCACGTGGAGCAGTCGCGTTTCCCCGCGATTT
>JAQUMZ010000127.1 GCA_028717865.1 Elusimicrobiota bacterium
ATTTTTATTCTTCCTGCACGACGCCACGCTGGAGAAGCGCGGCGAGACGCTCTCGCGCAACTTCCTTTCGCTGGTCTCGCACAAGCTGCGCACGCCGCTGGCCGTCGCCCTGGGCTTCCTCGAGCTGGTCGTGGACAAGCCCGACGGCCTCAACGATTTCCAACGGCAGGCCCTCAAGAAGGTCCGCGACGAGGACGAAAAGCTGCGCGGGCTCGTGGAGAAACTGCTGACCTTCTCGGCGGTGCAGAGCCCCCGGAACATAGTGCTGGAGCGCTCGGAAACCTCGCTGACGCAGATCGTCGAGGCCGCGCTCAAGTCCCTGGCCGCCGCCTGGCGCGGCGCTCCGGTCGAGGTCGCCTGGCCGCGCGAGGAGTTCGCGGCCCTGCCGCGCTTCAGCGGCGACCCGCTGCTGCTCAAGGAAGCGCTCTTCAACCTGCTTGAAAACGCCGCGAAATTCGGCGGCAAGGGCGCGCCGGACATCCGCCTGGCGGCCCGCCTGGCCGAGGGACGCCTGCGCGTGAGTGTGCGCGACAACGGGCCGGGCATCCCCGGCGAAGAGCAGCCCAAGCTGTTCCGCAAGTTCTACCAGATCGACGAGCATTTCACGGGCCAGATTCCCGGCATGGGCCTGGGGCTGGCCTTCGTCAAGAACGTGGTGGAGGCCCACGGCGGGGAGGTGGGCGTGAAATCCGAGTCCGGCCGGGGCAGCGAGTTCTACTTCACCCTGCCGATGCGGTGACCGTCTCGGCGGCGCCTTCCTCGGCCGATATCCCGAGCCGCCGGGCCGCCTCGTCGACCTCTCCCGCGAGCAAAACGTCGTCCTGCGCGCCCTGGCGCAGGAGCCGGTAGAAGCGGTTCTGGGTCCGGAAGCGCCACTCCTGCAGGCCCATCTCGCCCGCGGCGCCGACCAAGGCGCACAGGCGCCGCAGGCCCGCGGCGTCGAACCGGCGTTCCAGGTCGTCGACCACCCTCCGGAAACACCCGCCCCAGACGTCCTCCGTCGAACGGGAAGGCACGGCCAGGCCGGCCCGCCGGGCCCGGGACACGATGTCGCCCAGGCCCGAGAGCGCCCCTTCGTCGCCGTCGAGGAACTCCTTGGCCCGGCGCCGCAGCCAGGCCTCGACGGCATCCTCGGTCCGGCCCCGCAGGCCGGGCGGCTGCTCCAAGCCCAGGCGCCAGTGCTGCTCGGCCAAGGACAGGCATTCAAGCATGTCGGGAGCGCAGGCGGTCCAATGTTTGCGGCGGCCTTCCATCACGATCTGGAGTATCCGTTCGCCCTCGTCGGCGGGCAGGTCCTCGAAGCCGAACGGGGGGGACGGGAACACCCCCCGCGCCCAGCCCTCCGGATCGAGTTCGCCCTGGCCCGACCAGGCCTTGACGCGCTCTTGCAGCGCCCGGGCCGCGTCCGGCGCCTCGTCGGGCCGGACGTAGGCGTCGATCTTGAAGCCCGGCCGGTTCGCCGCCAGGAATATCCTGGAGAAGACCTCGCCCGTGACGCCGTCGCGCATGGCCGCTCGGCCGGCCGCGACGCTGCCCGCCTCGCCGCGGCTGAGCTGCGCGGCGCTCTCCACCGTCTGAAAATTCCCGATCGGCCAACCCTGGCCCGCCTCGCTGAACAGCAGAGAGACGCCGTGGTGGGCGGCGGCGAGATCCTGGGACACCCGGCCGCGCAGGGCCAGTTTGCGGTAAACCTTGCCGCCGTCCCCGTGCTCGGAATAATTGCTCGGCGCCTGGGCCAGGCGCGCGACCAGCCCGCCCTCCAGATCCACCCCGGCGGCCCGGCGCGCCAGCTCGACGGCCCGAGCCGCGTATTGGAGGTTCTGCACCGCCTCGATGCCGGAAATGTCCGAGAAGAACCAGCCGCAGCTCGTGTACATCAGCAGGGCGTGGCGCTGCATCTCGAGCATCTGCAGGGCCTTGAGCCGGCTCTCCGGGCTATCCCCCACGGCCAGCTCGGCGGCCATGAAGCGCGCCGTGGACTCCTCGCCGCGGTCCAGGATGACGTCTATGTAGGCGTCGCGCGCCCGCCAGGGATCCTTGAACAGGCGCGCGCCCTCCCGCTCGAAGACCGCGGCCAGATGCCGGCTCAGCCAGTCCAGGGCCTGGCGCATGGGCCGGCGCCAGGCCAGCTGCTTGCCGTCGGCGCCGCAGCCGCAGGCGTCCTTCCAGCGGGCGACGCCGTGGCTGCAGCTCCACGAGGTGCCCAGGCCGTCGGCCCCAGGCTTGATCTCGACTTCCCACTGCGGGGGATGCTTGGCCAGGTAATAGGCGTAGTTGACGACCTCGACGCGCTCGCCCGGCAGCTCGCTGGTAAGCAGGCGGCACAGGCCCATCTCCCCGAAGTGCTCGTGGTGCCCGTAGGATTCGCCGTCGGTGCAGATGGAGACCAGCTGGGGCGCGGACGGCTGCGCGTCGAAGGCCGCCGTGACGCGCTGCGCCCAGGCCCGGGCGTCGACCATCACCTTCTCGAAGGCCACGCCGTGCGAGAGGCCCGCGTCGTAGAAGAAGACGGCGATCTGCCGCTTGCCGTGGGAGCCGGGCGCCGACCAGCGGTAGGCCCGGCGCGGGTCCGGGGGACCCGCCGACACGTCCGACCAGTTCGCGGCGCCGATGGGCCGCACCCGCGCCGCCTGATTGGGGGCCAGGATGGCGAATTTCATTTCGTGGTCGATGAGAGCCTGCAGCACGGCGTCGTTGCAGGCCGTCTCGGGAATCCACATCGCCTCGGCCTTGCGGCCGAAGCGGCGGCGGAAGTCGGCCAGGCCCCAGCGGATCTGCGTATGGAGGTCGCGCGGGTTGGCCAGGGGCAGGATCATGTGGTTGTAGGCCTGGGCCAGGGCGTTGCCGTGACCCTCCAGGCGCCGGCAGCTCTCCTGGTCGGCCTCGATGAGCATGCGGTAGTCGCGGGGGTAGGTCTTCTCGAACCAATCCAGCAGCGTGGGGCCGAAGTTGAAGCTTATGTGGGCGTAGTTGTTGACCAGCTGCTCTATGCGCCCCTCGGAATCGAGCAGGCGCGCACAGGTGTTGGGGATGTAGCATTCGCGCGCAATGCGCCGGTTCCAATCGTGCTCGGGGTGGGCCGAATACTGCCGCTCGACCGTTCCGGTCCAGGGATTCTCGCGCGGAGGCTGGTAGAAATGACCGTGAACACAGAAATATTTTTTCACGGCGTAATTATAGGAAAAGTCCAATAACGTGGACAGAGCCATTGGTACCCCGTTTTGAAATTGTTGAAAAAGTCCAGCCCTGGGCCGAACTTCGCAAGAACGCAAGGAACGTCCCCATCTGGTAGAATATTTTCCCCATGAAGATAAGCGAACGATTGGACGAATTGCCTTTGCACCGGTTCCATTGGAGCGTGGTGGGAGCCTCCGGGATGGGGTGGATGTTCGACGCCCTGGACTCGGGCTTGGTTTCTTTCGTGCTGGCGGTTTTGGCCAAGGAATGGGTGCTGTCGCCGGCGCAGGTGGGCCGCATCGGCAGCATCGGCTTGGCGGGGATGTTCGGCGGCGCGATCCTGGTCGGCCTCCTGGCGGACCGCTTCGGCCGCAAGCTCCTTTTTCAGACGACCCTGCTCGTATTCAGCGTGGCCACCGGCCTCTGCGGACTGGCCTGGAACTACGGCGCCCTGCTGGTGATGCGTTTCCTGGTGGGCTTCGGCCTGGGCGGCGAGTTGCCCGTGGCCAGCACCCTGGTCACGGAGTTCGCGCCCAAGGCCCACCGCGGCAAGATGGTCGTCATACTCGAGAGCTTCTGGGCCTTCGGCTGGGCCCTGGCCGCGGTGGTGGCCTATCTCTTCATCCCGCGCTACGGTTGGCGCATGGGTTTCTTTTTGGGCAGCCTGCCGGCGCTCTACGTGCTCTATCTGCGGCGCTTCGTGCCGGAATCACCGCGCTACCTGGAATCCGCGGGCCGCTTCGAAGAGGCCTGCGCGGTCGTGCGCGGCATCGAATCGGATTGCGGGCAGGCGAGCGCGCCGCTGGAGCCCTCCGGCGCCCGCGCCGGCGCCCCCGGCTTCGTGGCGCTGTGGTCGCGAGGCTTCGCCCGTAGGACGGTCATGCTCTGGCTGCTGTGGTTCGCGATGGTCTACTCGTACTACGGCATATTCATCTGGCTGCCGTCTCTGCTGGTGGCCTCGGGCTTCGGACTGGTCAAGTCGTTCTCCTACGTGCTTATCATCACCGCGGCGCAGGTCCCGGGCTACTTCAGCGCGGCCTGGCTGGTGGACCGCTGGGGCCGCAAGCCGACCCTGTTGGTCTATCTGGCGGGCTGCGCCGTGAGCTCCTTCGTCTTCGGGAAATCCGCAGACCCGGCAGCCGTCATCCTGTGGGGCTGCCTGATTTCCTTCTGCAACCTGGGGGCCTGGGGCGTGGTCTATACCTACACTCCCGAGAACTATCCCACGGCCCTGCGCGGCACCGGCTCGGGCTGGGCCTCGGGCGTCGGACGCGTGGGCGGCATACTGGCGCCCCTGGTTGTCGGCGCCATACTCGGACGCTGGCCCGGCCGGCAGGACCTGGTCTTCGCCCAGTTCGCCGCCGTCGTTCTGGTGGGCCTGGCCTCCGTGGCCCTGCTGGGCCGGGAGACCAAGCGCCAGAGCCTCGAGGCCCTCGAATTGCGGGAAGCTGCGGCCGCCGAGCCCGCCTGATTCAGCGCGAACTCAGAGCCGCGAAAGGATCCTTGCGCTCGAGCCGCTTGAGCGCCGCGATGGTGCGGCGCCAATCGCGGCCGTGCCGCTCGTAAAAATCCTGGAAGCTCGCCTGGTCCCGGTAGTATAGGCGGTTGGCGAGGACCGTCGCGTTGTTCAGCGGCTCGGCCGGAGGGTCTGCGATTGCCTCCAGCCTGGCCCGGCCCCAGGCGAATATGTCCTCCCGCCGCGCGAGCTTCCCGGCCCGCGGCAGATCGCCCCGATAGAGCTCGTCCAGCCTGGAATAAAGCTCGTCAATGGCCGAGGCCAACTCCGCCCGCCGCCGCAACTCGGCACGATAGTAGGCAAGCTCCTGAGACTGGGCCCCGAAACGCCGCTCCAGGAACTCCAGGGCCCCCTGACGGCCGATAAAACCGGCCATGGCCTCGTTGAATTCCACCCGCCCCTTGAACCAGACGGTCTGATGCGCCAGTTCATGGATCAGAAGCTCGGCCAGCGACCCCGGATCGTATTCCAATACGGCCGAGGGCAGCGGGTCCGAGAACCACAAGGGCGTGTTGTAGGCCGCGGCGCCGCCCACCCGGGCATCCCAGCCCTTATCCTGGAGCCGGTTCATCTCGCGCAGGGCGTCGGCCTTCTTGAAATATCCTTTATACGGGACCTTGCCGACGACCGGGAACCACCAGAGATACGGCGCGAACCTGGTCTTGGCGCAGCCCGAGACCACGAAGGTCACCGGCCCCTCGACTGGAGAATAGGTCGAGTAGTCCCGGCTGGGCCGCAGGCCCATGCTGGAAAAGGCGAATTGGCGCGCGGCCAGCACCAACAGAAGCTTCTCGCGCCACGGCTCGGATGTCTTCGGATCGACGCTCGCCGCGGCTATGTCGCGCCGATGCCAAAGCAAGCGCGCCTCGCCGGAGGCGGATTTTAGTACGTAGAGGGGTGAGCAGGAGGCTAAAAAAGCAGAACAAACGACAACGGCAACGACTTTAATCACTAACGTCATTCGTCCCCCATACGGAACGGCCGGCCTACGAGGGATTCACCCTGGCGCGCATCAGAATAGCTTTACGGAAAGTCAGGAGCCATCGATGAATTATGCACCAACTCTAGGCATTGCTGCCTATCGAAAGGCGTCGGGAGTGCGTCACTCCTCTTTTAGCAATATCAAACGTGCCGATGGGCCTCAGGGATGACGATACGGACTAGGGGAGCCGCGATCCCATCATTTGCTTAATGTGCGCTTCGGTCTTCCGCGACAGCTTCTTGTCTTGAAGTTTGCGAAATGCTTCCACCCATGAATTCCGAGCGTCTTGCCATTCGTGCGCATCCTTCAAGATAGAGACATTCAGGATATCGTGCTCATTGAACTCGACCGCATATCCCGCGAAATCATATGGCGTGGCCCAAAGCGCATACTGCGGGGGCTCCTTGTCTTGAGAGAGGGGACCTAAACCGACATACAGAGCCTTGATACGCCATTTGTTGCCGTTTTGATCAGGCACTACCATAGAGGGCGGCTCTCCTTTAGGAGCAGGGGAAGGAAGCTGTTTGTAGAAATCGAGCGCCTTGATCCTTAGCGCTTCCGCGTCAACCTTGCTAAGAGGCAAGACTACCCGAAGCGCGTTGAACACAGGGCAAGGCAATAACATGCTATCAGAGCAAGAAAGCACGACTTGATCCCCTTGCCTTTTGCAAGGGAGGAGGCTGATTATCAGCGGGAGATCCAACCCGGGGAGCACGGCCAGTTGCGCATGTCCCAAAGCGTCGTCATTAAGCGCGTCTCGAAGGACGGTCTCGTCTTTGGAGGATTGGAAGAAATGACTTTTGAGCGAAACCTGCGCCACTGCTGCGAATAGAATGAAAATGACCGCCGATCCGACAATATTCTTCATTGGCATATCTCTCGCCCGACCTTAGATATCGAAGGATACCCCGCTCTTTGAGTTATGTCAAGGGTTGCCGGCCGACTCCTTTATTTATCCACTTCCCTTCGGCCTTGATCAGCCCTACCAGAGCCGGAATGGCCTCCTGCGACGGGATTCCCTTGCACACACAGGCCTTGCCCACATAAAGATTCACCTGTCCCGGCGCGCCGCCCACGTAGCCGAAGTCCGCGTCGGCCATCTCGCCGGGGCCGTTGACCACGCAGCCCATGACCGCGATCTTGAGGCCCTTGAGGTGCCCGAGTTCGCGCTTGACGGCGGCGGCCACGGCCGCCAGGTCGAAGCGGGTGCGGCCGCAGCCTGGACAGGAAATGAATTCGGCCTTGCTCAAGCGCGCGCCCGCGCCCTGCAGGATGTTATAGAGCAGTTCCAGCCCCCGCTCCGGCCCGAGGTTGGAGTCGATCTCCACGCTGTCGCCTATGCCGTCGCAAAGCAGGGAACCCAGCAGGATCGAGGAGTCGACGACCTGCCTACGCTCGTCGCGCGCTTTGGGCGCGCGCAGGTGGATGGGGAAGTCCCCGCCGGTCTCGGCCAGGACCCGGTAGCGGCGCAGCAGCGTCCCCGGATCGTCCACGCCGGCCAGACCCAGGGCGGCCTCGACGCCCGCCTCGCGGGCGCGCCGGCCCCGGCGCAGGGCCTCCTCGGGCTCGACGGCCTCCGCGGGCAGGATCGCGC
>JAQUMZ010000128.1 GCA_028717865.1 Elusimicrobiota bacterium
ACGATGGTGTCGACCATGTTGTTGTTGACGAGGTCGTAGACGACGCGCTTGAGGCCCGCCGAGAAGAGCGAGCCGGCCAGGCAGAGGATGACGTCGCAGTCCTTGTCGGCGAGCATGCGGTCGTAGATGGCGCTGGCGCGCGCCAAGTCGCGCGCGGAGAACGACATCTTCGCCATGGCGTCAACCAGCGCTCGGGTGTCGTGCTTGGTGATGTCGATGTGCTCGATGGGTTCTTTCAGGAAGTCCGATTTCTTCGGGCGTTGGTTGTCGTTCATTGGTTCTCCATCCTATCGTCACCGGCATGGCGCGGATCGTCGACGGGCGCTCAAGCGGCCGCTCTTTAAAGAATATATTTTATAACATAATCCGCGCGCGATGAGGAAAAGAAATACAAAATATTTTGCCGCACTGGCGGCCGCCGCGATCTGGCTGGGCGCCGCCGCGCCGCGGGCTTGGGCGCGCAAACCGCGCAATCCCCGCTGGGGCAAGCCGGCACGGGCGTCCGAGCGCGCCGCGGCCCCGTCCGGCGCCGCCAAGGCGAAGACGGCGCCGGCTCCGGACCTGGCGCGTCTGGCCGCCGGCCGCTGGCAGCCCGAGGTCAAGGACGCGATCGAGCGGCTCGCGGCGCGGCTGGGCCGTTCCGACGCGCGATACGATTCGCAGCGGCCTCCGATCGCCGTGGTCGCCTTCAACGACGCCGCGCTCGTCAACGACGTCGGCTTCGCCGTGTTCCAGCGCATGGTGGAGAAAGCCGATTTCAAGTTCGACGATCCCTTTTGGCGGGAGGTTCCGCTGGTGTTCGGGCGCCAGCGCCTGCGCGCGGCGTGGGAGATGTTCGCCGGCCTGCCCGTGTCCATCTGGCGCCGGCAGCCGGCCTATTTCCGCTACCGCAAGGGTTTTTTGGCCGCCTATCGCGACATGTGCGCGCGGCTGGGCCGCCGGGAATGCCGGGTTTGGCTGGTCAAGCTGCTGCGGGGCTACACTGAGGAGGAACTGTCGGCGTACGCCTTGGCGGCTCTCAGCGAGGAATACTCGCGCGCTCCGGCCGAGGAACGCATCGAGGAGGAAGCCGGCGACCCAAATCCCGTAATCGTGCGCCGCGGCGTCGCGCGCGTGCCGGAGATGGTCGAGCTCTGCCGTTTTTTGCGGCGGGAGGGCTTCGAGCTATGGATCCTGGATCCCACGGCGCAGGCGGAACTGGAGATCGCCGCTAGAGAATTCGGGATCGATGCCGCCCGGGTCCGCGGCATCCGCTCCAAGTATTCCGGCGACAAGGCGACCGGCGAGATCCTGCCGCCGGTTCCCTATCGCGGCGGCAAGGCGGAACTGGTCTCGGCCCAGATCGGCCGGCCGCCCGACCTGGTCGTGGGCGCCGGCTTGGATGACCAGGATCTTCTGGCTCTGCCCGGAGGGCTGCGCGTCCTGCTGGACCGGGGCGACGAGTCCCTGCGCGGGCTGGCCTCCGAGCAAGGCTGGCTGCTCCAGCCCGCCTTCGCGCCGTAATCCAAGCGCGGCGCGCCGTCAGGATTCGCGATGCTGGGCAGAATGGAACTGCCCACATTCCGTAACCAGGCGCGGCGCGCCGTCCAGCGCCGCGCAACCGCCGCGCCCATATGAGGGGCGCGGCGGTTCCGTCGGGGTGGCTCGCGTCGTTCGGCTGACAAGCGAGGGAACTCTCCACGTGGAGAGCGCTACGGATTTCGTCCCCCGACGGAACAGCCGGCCCCCGCGGGGGGCCGTCTGGATTCGCGATGCTTCGCATCGCGAATGGCAGAACGGAACCCGCGGCGCGTCGTCCAGCGCCGCGCAACCGGAGCCCCCACATCAGGGGGGCTCCGGTTGCGTTGGGGGTGGCCAGTTGACGCGCGCGGCCGGCCTTTTTTGTATGATGAACGGCATGCCCAAGGCGAAGAGCGAGGAGATCGGCGATCTTTTCGTGACCGAGACCACCCTGACCGTCAAGCTCCTGCCGTCGAAAAAATCCGCGAGCCGGCCCATCCGCTGGTTCTCCGGCGGGTGCGTGAGCGACCTGCGCCTGGCCGCCAAGGATATATCACGCCTGGTGGGGCGGGCCCGGGGCCGCGGCTGCGTGGTGCGCGGCCTCACCCTGGCGACCGACCGCGGCGCGGGCTGCGACGTCGAGGCCACCCTGCTGCCCCGCGCGATCGAGAAAGCGGGATTCCGGGTGCTCGCCTAGGCGCCCCGAAGGCCTAGGACAACCCGAACAGCTCGAGACCGTTGCGCGTCGTTATGTCGGCCGTCTCTTCTACGGTCATGGCCCAGGTCGACGCCAGTGACGCGGCGATCTCGGGCAGGTTGGCGGGCTCATTGCGCCGCCCCCGGCACGACTGGGGCGGCAGGTAGGGACTGTCGGTCTCGAGCACGGCGGCCCGCGGGCCCGCGCGGCGGAAAGCCTCGCGCAGGGCGTCGTTGCGGGGGTAGGTCAGGGGGCCGTCGGCGCCCAAGGCGAAGCCGAGCCCGGCGAAGAATACGGCGTCATCGGGCGTTCCGGAGAAGCAATGCACGACGCCCCAGAAGCGCCGGCCGGAGGGGGGGGCGCCGAAAGCCTCCGCGACGAGCCGGCGCAGGTCCGGGTAGGCGTCTCGGCAGTGGATGACGGCGGGCTTGTTCCATTGCCGGCAAGCGCCCAGCAGGCGGCGCAAGGCGTCTATTTGCACCGCGCGGGGGACCGCGCTGCGGGCGTAGTCGAGTCCGATCTCTCCGATGGCGGCCACCTCGGGCAGGGCGGCGTGGCGCCGCAGGCGCGGCAGCAGCGTTTCGTCGCAGAGCCCGGCGTGGCAGGGATGCAGACCGAGGGCCGCGCGCACCGCGGCCGGACGGGACCGCGCCAAGGCCAGCGCCCGGGGCCAATCCTGGGGCGAGTCCGCGACCTCGATGACGCGCGTCACGCCGGCTTGCGCGCAGCGTTCGAGGACCGCGCCGCGATCGGCGTCGAAGCGCGGGTCGGTCAGATGCGCGTGGGTGTCGAAGAACGGGGCGTGCATGAGACTACAGGATTTCGCTGTGGGGGTCGCGCAGGCTGTTGAGGATGCCGCGGTAGAGCTCGTCGTCCTGGCCCGCGAAGAAATGGTACAGGACCGTTTCGCCCGGAATGAAGGCTTCCACGGAGGGCGCGGGGAGCTCCACGAGCACCTGGATGCCCCGCAGCGAGGAGACTTGGATGTTTTTTACGGAGAACTTGTCCCCGGCGGCCGTGTGCCGGGCGACGACCAGCTTGGAAATGCGCTCGAGCCCGGTGAGGCTCCCGGCGAACGGGTTGGGCTCAACCCGCAGGCGCACTATCCCCATCTGGCCGAAAAGGCCGTCGTGCAGGAAATTGGTCGGATCCGTCCTCTGCTTGCAGAAATAGACGACCTCCGCCCGATTCTGCGGTCCTTCCAGCGAGGCGACGGCCTCGTAGCCCTTCGGCATGCCGATCACGTAGCCGCTCTGTCCCACGTAGGCCGCTTCGCCGGTGGCGGAGACCACGGTGCCGGACGACGAGGCGCCGGGCGGCGCCGGCGGACGCAGGCTGAGGGCGGCGACGATCATGGCCGCGGCGAGCAGTCCGAGCAGCAGGACGGCCAGGCGGGCCCGGCTTGGGTGCGCGCGCGGGCCGCGGGCGGACGCCGCGCGCGTCGCCGCCTTGAAGGAATCCTCGAAATCGGCCGCGCCGACGCCCTCGGACGTCAATTGGCGGCGCAGATCGTCGATGGGGTATTTGCCGAGGTTGGCCTGCAGGTAGGCGACGATATCCGGCTTGATCATGGCTGGCGGTTCGATTCTACAAAATGGGGAAGAGCCGCTCAGGCGGCTTTTTCGACCCGGAAATAAGGGCGCGGCTTGCCGGGCGGGCCGGGCGCGAAAAAGCCGTTCTCCAGGTCGGCGCAGACGCGCTGGAGTATCCGCGCCTCGGTCGTCGCGTCGGTGAGGGCGCGGTGATAGCGGCCCTCGGGCCGGATGCCCATCGCGGCGGCGACGGCGTCGACGCCCAGCTTGTCGGTCCGCCGGCCGCTCAGGGCCGCCCACAGCAGGGCCAGGGTCTTGACGTCCACGCTGGTCCCGGGGAAGGGGAAGGGCCGGCCATAGCGGGCGTAGACCCGGCGCAGCAGCGGGATGTCGAAATAGGTTCCCCAGGCGGCCAGGCGCGCGCGCTTGACGTTGCCGCAGCGCAGCGCGACCCAAGCCTCGAATTCGGGCGCGACGTCTTTCCAAAGCGGCTGATCCGCGCACATCTCCGGGGTGATCGAGGTGATCTCGGTGATGAAGGGCGTGATCGGCTCCTCCGGTCGGACCAGCCGCTGGAAGGTGTCGACCAACTTGAGCTCCCGGTCCAGGAGAGCCGCGCCGATCTCTATGATGTAGTTGTTGGTCTGGACCGCGGGCCTCTCGGCGGCGGTCGATTGGTTGGAGGTGGCCTCCAGGTCCAGCACGAGCAGGTCGTGATTTAATCTCATCGCCGGGGCAAAAAATCCTGCCCCCGGCAGGACTTGAACCTGCGACCAACCCGTTATGAGCGGGCTGCTCTGACCAACTGAGCTACAGGGGCAACGGGCGCTATTCTAGCACTTCCCGCGGGGCGTCAGAACGGGATATAGGTCGTCATCTGAATCCGGTTATTCTGGGCGAAGCGGTTGGCCGGATCGTTGTAGGTGTCCCGCAGTTGGCTGAACTCCAGGCCCAGGCGCAGCCACGTCAGCGGATCGTAGAAGGCGCTCGCGAAGCCGTACTGCATCTTGGGCGCCAGGGCGTAGGCGACGGACTGGCTCGTGCTGAAGCGGTCGAGGTTCAAGCCCTCGATTTGCGCGTAGCCGGCCGCGACGGCCCATTTGCCGCCGGGCAAGGCGTACTGCAGATGGGTCCGGAACAGGCGCAGGCGGATGAGCTCCGCGTTGCCGTCCCGGTTGAGGCCAGCGATGCCGGGGTCGAGCGCCGCTCCGGCGTTGGGCGCGGCGGCGGTTATGCCCGGCACCCCGAAGGAGAGCAGCGTGCACTCCGCGCCCCCGATGCCGCGGCCGGTCATGAACTCGCCCAGCCAGACCAGGTTGCGCGACCGGTCCTTGCCGTCGGCCGAGGCTAGTATGGGCACGAACACGTCCACGGCCACGGCACCCCCCGTGGGATTGCCGATGCCGTTGGTCCGAATGGAGGCCAGGGAGCCCGTGACGGCCGCGGAGAGCTCCGTCATGCGCGTCCCCGAGTTGCCGATCGCGGCGCCCAGGCGCTTGGTCGAGGCCACGCGCAGCCCGCCCTGCCACACGGGGGTGCCGGAGTTCATCGCCGCCGGCTTGGCGGCGGCGGCCGCGCTTTGCAGGAGCCAGTTCCGCCCGAGGTTCAGGGCGCGGGTCAGGCGCGCCTGGGGAAAGCGCGTGGTCAAGACGCCCGGGCTGGGGGGCGTGTTGAGCTCGGCCGGATAATAATAGGGCTGCCAGCCCAGAAGCGACCAATACTGCCCGACCTTGGCGTTCCAGGGGCCGCGCGTTAAATCCGCGTAGGCGTGGCGCAGGCGCGGGGCGGCGCTGGTGTAGAAGGAGGACTCCGTTTGCGTTCCGGGCTGGGCTCCGGGGACGGTGTTGGGGGCGTTGTTGCCCGCGAAATCGATTTCGAGCACCACTTTCGCGACGAGCCCGGAATCCGTCCCGGGCAGCCCCAGCTCCAGGCCCAGACGGCTGTTGCGCACGCTCATCTGGGTGCGATGGTAGAGCCCCGCGAAATTGTCCGCCCCGCCGCCCGACGCGGTCCGTTTCGGCACCAGGGAATTGCACAGAGGCTCGTTGAAACCCTGGGTGGTGTCGGCGATGACGTCGTTTTCCAGCAGGCCGTAGATCCGAAGTTCCAGGTCCTTGAGCGCGCTGGTCAGCCGCACGGGCTCGGCCGCGGCGGCGGGCGCGGCCAGACGGGCCGCGAGCAAGAGGGCCGGCCAGGCGGCGCGCATGGGCGGCGGCGTTAGGCGGCGACCTGCGGGGGGCAGCAGGCGACCCGGGCCAAATCCGGCTTCTTGGCCAGCTCGCGCTGGAAGCCCGCGTCGCGCATGGCGTTGCGGTAGGCCGGCAATTGGAAGGCGTAGGTGAAGCGCGTGTGGATGTCGTATTTTCCGTCGTTGATGGCCACCACGTCCTCTATGAACACGCGCTCCTCGTCCGTGGGGATGACGAAAACCTTGACCCGGGAATCCGCCGCCGATATCTCGCACTCGGCGTTGCGGGTGTGGGCCAGGGCGTTCTTGGCGGGGTCGAGCTTGATGCCGAGGACCTCCAGTTCCGCGCAGGCGATGGCGCGAATCTGATCGCTCATCTCCCCGACGCCCGCGGTGAAGACCACGGCGTCGAGCCGGCCCAGGGCCGCCGCGTAGGCGCCGATGTATTTCTTGATGCGGTGGCCCTCGATCTGCATGGACAGGGCGGCGCGCGCGTCGCCCTGGGCCGCCGCCTCCTCGACGTCGCGCCGGTCGGTGAAGCGGCCGGTGATGCCCAGCACCCCGGATTTCTTGTTCAGGATGGAATCCATGTCCTTGGCGGAGAGGCTCTCCTTGCCCATGACGAAGAAATCGATGGCGGGATCATGGTCCCCGGCGCGGGTGCCCATGACCAGCCCCTCCAGCGGGGTCATCCCCATCGAGGTGTCGAAGGAGAGGCCGTTCTTGACCGCGTTGATGGAGGCGCCGTTGCCGATGTGGGCGATGACCAGGTTGCACTGGAAGGGGTCCTTCTTGAGCAGGACCGCGGCGCGCTTGGCGGTATAGAGGAACGAGGTCCCGTGGAAGCCGTAGCGCCGGATGCCGTACTTTTCGTACCAGGAGTAGGGCAGGGCGTAAACGTAGGAGCAGGCCGGCATGGTCTGGTGCCAGGCCGTGTCCATGATCGCGACGTGCGGTATGCCCGGCATGAGGTCCTTGGCCGCCTCGATGCCCATGATGTTGGGCGGGTTGTGCAGGGGTGCGAGGTCCGAGATTTTCTTGAAGGCGTCCAAGGCCTCGTCGTCGATGAGCACGGATTTGGCGAATTTCTCGCCGCCGTGCACCACCCGGTGGCCCACCGCGGATATGCGCCGCGTGTCCGGGATGACGCCGTGCTCCGGGTGCACGAGGGTGTCCATGACCAGCCGGATGGCCGTCTTGTGGTCCGGGCATTCCCGCTTGATAGTCAGCTTGTCGCGGCCGTCCGCTTCGTGCGCGATGAAGGATCCGCCCACGGTCACCCGCTCCACGACGCCCGCGGCCAGGGTCCGCTGCCGCTCCCAGTCGTAGAGGCGGTACTTCACGGAAGAG
>JAQUMZ010000129.1 GCA_028717865.1 Elusimicrobiota bacterium
TGGTCCACCCGCGACTGGATGGAGGCCGGGCGCGCGGCTGTCGCGCGCCTTAAAAACGGTTCCGGGGATCCGGCCCCGGGAGGTTCGCGGTGAGCCTGGCGCTGGCCGCGGCCTTGTGGCTGGCCGCGGCGCCGGCCGCCGGCCAGGGGGTGGGCGTGGAGCCCGCCCCCGATCTGTTTTCGCTGCGGCGAGTTCCGGCGCGGACCGACCCCGAGCCCTTGGCCCAGGCCCTGGAGTCGGCCTTCGGGCCCGCCACCTGGGCGCGCGTGCAAGTGTCCACCGCCGGGCCGGTCGCCGATCTGAGCGCCTTGGTGCGCGGCGGTTTTTACAAGCTCGAGCTGATAGAGCTGACGCTGATGAGCGCGCAGGCGGGCCGCCCCTTGCGGCTGGCCGTCGAGAAGCGCCGCAAGGGGGCCAAGCTCGCCGCGCTCGCCAAGGACTACGGCCTGGATTACGGGCGGCTTTACGAGGCCGCCCTGGCCGTCCAGGAGCTGGTCGACCGGGAGTATCTGCCGAGGTTCCCGGAAAAGCAGCCGCGCAAGACGGAGGCGCCTTCATGGCAAGATTCCGATTGATTATCGCCGTCGTCGCGCTGGGGGTCGCGGCGGCCGCCGCGCCGGATCCCGCCGCGCGCGGCGTGCGCGTGCGCTTCGAGTCCGGCCGGACGATCCGGGCCGAGGTGGCGGACACTCCCGCGGCGCGCCAGAAGGGCCTGATGTTTCGCAAGCGCCTGCCCCGCGGCTACGGGATGCTCTTCGTCTTCCCCGGGGAGTACGGCATGCAGTTCTGGATGAAGAACACCTGGGTCGGGCTCGACATGGTCTTCATCGGCGGGAACAAGCGCATCACCGTGGTCCACGAGCGCGTCAGTCCCTCGACCCCGGAGACCTCGGACGCGGAGGTCGCGCGGGCGAGCGGCCTGGCCCAGTACGTGCTGGAGCTGCCCGCCGGCGCCGCCCGGCGCTACCGGCTCAAGGCGGGCCAGCCGGTGGATTTCGAGGTCCCCATCCCCGACCGTTGACCATGGCCGCATCCAGAGCGTCGCTCGCCTATGTCCTATTGGCCGCGGCCAGCGTGCTCCCATTCGCGGGCTCGTTGCGCCATCCCTATCTGTGGGATGACGCCGATCAGATCGCGGGAAACTATGCCTTGCGCGATGCCCGCAGCCTGCTCAGGCTCGCGGGCCGGAGCTATTACGACGTCGCCCGGGAGGAGTCCTACCGGCCCGTCAAATTCGTCTCCTTGTATCTTTCCGAGCGGGCTTTCGGTCCGGGTCCGGCCGCGCAGAGAGCAGTCAACGCCGCGCTTCACGCCGCGAACACGCTGCTGCTGTGGCTAGTTGCGCGGACCTGCCTGCCTGCGGGGGCCGGTCTGGCGGCGGCCTTGCTCTTTGCGGTCCATCCGGTCCATTCCGAGGCGGTCATCTGCGTCTCGTATCGCGACGAGTTGCTGGCCCTGGGTTTTTCCCTGGCGGCCATGCTCCTGGTGCGGCGGCGCCGCGAAGGAACGGCGCTGGCCGCCTATGCCCTGGCTCTGCTTTCCAAGGAGAATGCCATTCTCCTGCCGGCGGCGGTTTTCCTGCGCGAGCTTTGGGCCCGGGCTCCGGAGGAAAAGACCGGGCCGCCGCTGAGATTCTACGCCGGTTCCCTTCTGATTGGCGCGGCCTACCTTGCGGCGCGTTTAACCGTCCTGCGCAATCCCGAGCAGACGGCGGCCTATCCTGGAGGCAGTCTTTATACGAATTTCCTGACCATGACCCCGATCCTCGTAGATTATCTGAAGCTGCTGGTTTGGCCAGCCCGCCTCTCGGTGGGCTACGACCTGCCCGTGCTGACGTCTGCGACCCCGCGTTTCTGGCTCGCGGCGGCGGTCCTCGCCGCCCTGGGCGTCGCCGCGGCGTCGCTCCGCGACCGTCGGGCGGCCTTCTTCTCGCTCTGGGCCATGCTGGGCCTGCTGCCGGTGCTCAACATCGTGCCCTTCCTGGGCTATTCCCTGATGTTCGAGCGCTACCTTTACGCCCCTTCCGCGGGATTCTGCCTGCTGGCCGGGCTGCTCGCCGGCCGTCTGCCGCGCCGGGCCCTTGCGGCCGCGGTCGTCCTGGCGGCGCTGGCCGGAGCCGCGCGCACCGCGGGCCGGGCCGGCGACTGGCGCGACGGGCTGGTCCTCTACCAGAAGGACATGGCGCGCTTCCCGGGAAGTTTCGCGATCCCGGTCTTCGTTGGACGCATCCATCTGGAACGAGGCGATCTCGATGCCGCGATCCTGCTCTTCCGCAAAAGCCTCGCGCTGGAACCTTCCTACCATAGCGCCCACAACGCCTTGGGGGTGGCCTTGCACGGCCAGGGGGATGAGGCCGCTGCGATTCGAGAATTCGAGGCGGCCCTGCGCAGTCGCCCCCGCTACGTCGCGGCTCTCGACAATCTCGCCCTGGCCTATTTTGAATCCGGGAATCCCGGGGCGGCCGCCGCGGCCGAGGCGCGTGCCCTCGCCATCAAGCCCGACGCCGCCCAGGCGCGGGAAAACCTGGCGGTTTTCGCGCTGCGCCGGGACCGGCTCGGCCAAGCCGTAGCGACGGCGCGCTCGGCCTTGGCCGAAGGGGTGCATTCGCCCGGTCTTTACGCGGTCTTGGGCATGGCTTTCTCGCGGCAGGGACGGCACGAGGCCGCCGTGAGGGCCTTGCGGGATGCGCTGGCCCTGGCTCCCGAAGACTCATCCCTGCACGACCGGCTCGCGGTCGCCTATGTCGCGATGGGCGCCTTGGGCCCGGCCGTGGAGGAGTTCCGGGAGGCGATCCGTCTGGACCCGTCCAACGCGCAGGCGCGCTCCAATCTGGCCGTGACCTACGCGCGCCAGGGGCTGAGGCGGCAAGCCTTGGCCGAGATCGAACGCTATTTGGAAGGCCGGCCGCCCGAGGCGAAAAGACAAGCGATGCTCCGGTTGCGGGCGCGCATAGCGGGGCGGTGACGGGATGGATATCGGGGTTTTCGCCGCGCTCCTGGCGTCGGCCGCCGCGGGGTGGAGCGTGTGCCGCAGGCGCCTGGTTTATGCGCTGGGGCCGGAGGGCCCCGCGCTGGCGCCGGGGTTCCTGATCATCGTATGGTTGGGAGCGTTCTGGCTGGGGCAGGCGTGGGGTTCTTTGGCGGGCATGGCTTGGACCGGGGCGGGCGTCATGGCCGGCCTCGCGGTGCTGGCCGCAGGCCGCAAGCTCCGGCGCCGATGGCGGCCGCCGGCGACCGCGCTCGATATTTTCGCGGCGGGATTCCTAGCTGTCTATCTTCTGGCGCTTCCGATGCGCGACAGCGTCGTGCACAATTGGATCATCGGCGCTTTCTGCCGCGGGAATATACCGCCCAGCGCGATCAACGATCCCGCGGTCCCGCTTGCGTATCACGCGGTCTTCACGGCCGCGGCTGCCGTCTTCGCGCAGGGGTGCAATTTGTCCCCGGAAATAGCCGTGGACATGGTCTCCCTGGTCCTTCTGTCGGTGCTGCTGCCCGTTCTCGGAGCCCTCAGCCGGATATATTTCCGCGGACCTTGGGCCGGCCAGGCCGCCCGGATTTTCTTCCTGTTCGGATTCGGTCCCGCTTACCTGTGGCCCCGGCCGCTGGACCAACCCTACTGGTTCCTGCATGGAGCGACCAGCCAATCCTTCGCGGAAGCCGTGTCCCGGCCGCCGGCGATGCTGGGACTGTTCCTTTTCGCCTGGATTGCGGCGGCGCTGGCGCCGCGACTGCCGTCTCCCGGCCGTCCGGAGCGCGGCGGCCGCAGCGCTGCGCATGCCGCCTTCCTGCTGCCCGCCCTGCTCATTCTTCCGCACGCGTCGGAGGAGACGGCGTTCTTTGCCGTTCTCGCCCTGGTCCGTTTCGCCGCGGCCGGACGGCTTCCGGCAGGTTGGGCGTTGCTGGGCGCAGTCGCCGCCGCGGTCTCTTTCATGGCCACGGGCACTTTTCAAGCTTTCCGGGATCCCGCCGCCGCCCAGGCGCTGCCTCGGTTGACCCTGGCTTGGCCGCCGATTCTGCCCTCCTGGGCGGGAGAACTGCCGCTGCTGTCTGGGCGGGCCTTGGCGAGGCTTCTGCGCGAATGGGGGCCGATTTATTTCGGAACTTGGTTCCTGCTGCGAGGGGATTCTCGGCGCCGGGTCGGCGTCGAGCTGTTCCTGGCCGGCCTTGTCCCGGCGTGCCTGCTCACCACGGGCGCGCGCTGGGGCGCCAATCCCGACCTCGACCGCTTCCTCTTCCCCGGGACGGCTTTCGGGTTTTTCCTCGCGGCCGTATGGGTCGAGCGCCTGGAGCAGGCCGCGGCCCACGGACGGCTTTCCCGCCGCATGGCCGCGGCCGCGCTGGCGCTTCTGTTTGCGGCGACGACCGCGGGCCCTTTAGGCTGTCTGGCCTTTCGCACCGCCAAGCTCAGGGATTCCCTGCGCCGGCTCCCGGGCGGATTGTTTCGGGCGACGAAGCCTTGGCTTTCCGGACTGGAGGCCGTGGGCCCGCGAGACCTCGTGCTCACGGACCAGCGCATGGCGCCGATCTTGGTGCAGGCCGGATTCGTGGTGGCCGCTCCGATGAATTCTAACATGTTGGGAGAAATAGACGCCGAAGCCTTCACGGCCCATGTCGCTAATCTCAAGCGCGCGCCGGCTTGGGCGCTCTTGCCCAGGCATGACCCGCGCGCGGCGGGAAAGCGGCCTGCGGCGGCGTTGGGGAATTACCTTCTCCTGAAGGTTCCGTAACCGTCGTCCCCGCAACTGGTGGCGCGGTTTCATACTTTCGTACACTATCCCAATCATGTCGGAACGCCACGATTGGTTCAGCGGCCCGGTCGACGGCGTCGCTTTCGCCTTGATCATGGTGGTCGCGGCGTTCCTCGGCCGCGAGAACCCGAACTTCATCTACCCCGGGATCCTCTATTGCTTCCTGGGTCTGCTGTTGTTCAATTTCGCCGATTTCTCCATCCTGCCGCGCTGGCTGGCCGAGACCCGGCGCGCGGTCCTCAAGCTGCTCGTCAATATCTTCCTGCTGACCCTGGTCCTGCGCTGTTCCGGGGGCCCCGGCTCCTATTTCTGGGTCCTTTTTCTGCTGCCCGTGTTCAACGCCTGCCTTTCCTTCGCGGCGCGCGGCGTGCTGGCCGCGACCGCGGCCGTGCTGGCCGTGCTGGCCGCCTTCCATCTGGAGGGGCTGCGCAACGGCTCCGCGGCCGAGGCCCTGCAACTGCTGGTCAAGGCCGCCATCGTCGCGGCCTCGGCCTTCGTGGTCATGCGGGTCGCCGCGCGCGAGCGCGAGGCGCGCTTGCGCCTGGAGGCCGAGCGCCGGCGCATGGAACTGGAGCGCGCCCGGGCCCGGGAGCAGTTGCAGCGCATGGACCGCCTGGCCACGTTGGGCACGCTGACGGCGGGCGTGGCGCACGAGCTCAACACGCCCTTGACCACCATACTGGGCTACGCCCAGCTCGGTCTCGACGACACGGGACCGGCGCTCGATCTGCCGCATATCCTGGGCCGCATCGAGGACAGCGTGCGGCGCTGCCGTCAGATCATCCAGGACATGCTGGCCTTCTCCCGCCAAAAGACGGGGACGCGTGCGTCGTGCGACGTCAACCAGCTGGTGCGGGAGTGCGTGGCCCTCAAGCAGCACGACTGGCTGGCCGACCGGATCTCGGTCGAAAGCCGCTTGGAGGCGGACATCCCCCCGCTCCTGCTTTCGGGTTCCCAGTTCCAGCAGGTGATTTTCAATCTCCTGGTCAACGCCCAGCAGGCCCTGCGCGCGGCCGCCGTCGCGCAGGGGCGCATCGTGCTGGCCACGCGCCGCGACGGCGGCGACGTCCTGGTCAGCGTGCAGGACAACGGCCCCGGGGTGCCCGCGCCGATCGCCGGACGCATCTGGGAGCCCTTCTTCACCACCAAGCCCGAGGGCACGGGCCTGGGTCTGGCCATCTGCCGGCAGATCGTGGAGTCCCAGGGCGGGACGCTGACCCTGGAGACCTCGTCGCGCGGGGCGCTATTCGTGATCCGCCTGCCCGTGGCGTCCGCGGAAACGCCGGCCAAGCCGGCCGCCTCCGCCGCGCCGCGCCGCGACCGCTCCGGGCACGTCCTGGTGGCGGACGATGATTCGGCGACGCGGGAAGTCCTGGCCCGGATGCTGGCGCCCTACGGTCTGCCGGTGGTCCAGGCCGGGGATTTCGACGCCGCCCTGGCGGAACTGCGGCGCCGGCCGCCGCGGCTGCTCCTGTGCGACCTGCACATGCCGGGAGGCCGCGGGGCCATGGATTTCTTTCGCGGCCTGCGGCGGGATAATCTGCTCGGGGCCACCGCGGTCGTGATCGTATCGGGCTTCCCCCCGGGCTCGGTCGTAGAGGACATCATTCGGGAGGAGGGCTGGGTCTACCTGCACAAGCCCTTCGAGATCGACAGCTTCCGCAAGGCGGTCGACCCCGTCCTGTCGGGCTGAACGGCCTACTCGTCGAAGCGGTAGCCGAAGCCGCGGAGTGTCACAGGGCGGTCTGCGCCGTTAAACCCCCTCGCGATTCCGCCAGGGATCGCGAGGCCGGCGCGACTATTCCTTGGTCGGGCCGATAGTGTTGAGTTCGGTGGAAATAGGCGAGAACTCGCCCGACTCTTCGGATCCGCATACCGCCTGGCGCGCGCACGAGGAATAGGGCGCGCGCGGGTTCGCGCGCCGCACGACCGCGCGCGAACCTTGGTACGGCGGGGGGCCGCGATGGGAGGCATTGCCGCGGCCTCCTCCGTTAAACCCCTCGCGATCCGTAGGATCGCGAGGCCGGCCCGACTATTCCTTGGTCGGGCCGATAGTATGAAGTTCGGGGAACTGGGCCAGATTGAGCCCAGTTCTTTGGTTCTGCATACCGCCTGGCGCGCGCGAACCTTCGCAACAAAATGAGGGATGGCATGTGTCCACTACTGTGTCCGGACACAGTATGTGGACGCCGGAACGGCCTACTCGTCGAAGCGGTAGCCGAAGCCGCGCACCGCGACGATTTTCTGGGCGGTCGGGCCGATCTTCTCGCGCAGGTGCGACAGGGTCACGTCGATGACCTTGGTGGAGAGGTCCAGCCCCTGCTCGTAGCCCCAGACGTGCTGGAGCAGGAAATCCCTGGTGAGCACCCGGTTGCGGCGCAGCATCAGGAACCACAGCAGGTCGAACTCCCGGGCGCTGAGCGGCACCTCTTTGGACTTGACGAAGGCTTTGCGGGACGTCCGGTCCAGGCGCAGTTCTCCCGCCGTCTGCTCCGTGGG
>JAQUMZ010000130.1 GCA_028717865.1 Elusimicrobiota bacterium
GCTTTGGGCGCGCGCAGGTGGATGGGGAAGTCCCCGCCGGTCTCGGCCAGGACCCGGTAGCGGCGCAGCAGCGTCCCCGGATCGTCCACGCCGGCCAGACCCAGGGCGGCCTCGACGCCCGCCTCGGTGGCGCGCCGCCCCCGGCGCAGGGCCTCCTCGGGCTCGACGGCCTCCGCGAGCAGGATCGCGCCGCGCCCCTTGAGCGCGGCCAGGAAGGCCGGTTCGCCGGTCTCGCGCCAGCCCGGCCACGAAACCAGCTGGGGCCCGGCCGGGCCGGACGCCTCGATCGCTTCGAGCCCGAGGGCTAGGGGGCCGTCCACGCGCAGCAGGCGGGCCGGTCCGGCCGGCGGCGGCCGGCCGCCCCCGGGCCGCGCGACCCACGCGGCGATCTCGCAGCCCGGGGCGGGCGCGCCGACCGCGCGTATGGGCTCGCCGCCGCCCAAGGCCAACCCGCCCACGCGCAGACGTCGGCTGGCGCGGCGGCGATACGAATATGGATCGCCCGCAGACGACGGCCGGCCCGAGGACGGCTCGTCGCGGCGGCCCTGGAAGCGTTCCGCCAGGGCCAGGCACACGGGAATCTCGGCCTCGGGCGCCTCGGTCAGGGAGACCCGGAGCGTGTCGCCTATGCCGTCCTCCAGAAGGCTGCCGATGCCGACGGCGGACTTGATACGGCCGTCCTCGCCCTCGCCCGCCTCGGTGACTCCGAGGTGGAAAGGGTAATCCATGCCCGCCTCGGCCATGCGCGCGGCCAGCAGGCGATAGGCCGCGATCATGACCTTCACGTTCGACGACTTCATGGAGAAAACCAGCTCGCGGTAACCGGCTTCCTCGCACAAGCGCGCGAATTCCAGAGCGCTTTCGACCATGCCCAGGGGCGTGTCGCCGTAGCGGCCCAGCACGCGGTCGGAAAGCGAGCCGTGATTGACGCCGATGCGCAGGGCGCGCTTGAGCCGCTTGAGCTTGTCGAGGAGGGGAACCAGGCGCCGGCGCACGCGGTCGAGCTCCCGGAGGTATTGCGCGTCCGAAAGCTCCGACGCCGCGAAGGTCTTGCTGTCGGCGAAGTTGCCGGGATTGATGCGTATCTTCTCCACGAAATCGGCCGCGGCCAAGGCGGCCTCGGGCAGGAAGTGGACGTCGGCCGCCAGGGGCACTCGGATGCCGCGGCGGTCGAGCCCGGAGCGGATTTTTTCCAGCGCGCGGGCCGCCTCGAGCGTGGGCGCGGTCAGGCGCACCAGCTCGCAGCCGGCCTCGGCCAGGCGCGCGGCCTGGGCGATGGAGGCCTGCGCGTCGAGGGTGTCGGTCGTGGTCATGGACTGCACGCGCAGCGGGTTATCGCCGCCTATGCCCAAGCCGCCGGCCATGACCGCGCGGGTCCGGCGCCGCCGGTAGGAGAAGCGGTCGGCGCAATAGGGGAAAAGCGCCGGAGTATCCGCCATCCGCGTATTATACAACTTCGATTCCTATGATATAATTCAGACTGTCCATGCGGACCCACCTTCGTCTCTCCGTCGCGGGCCTTTTGCTGGCCGCGTTAGCGCAAACCGGCTGCTCCGGCGGCTGCGGAGAGGCCCCCGCTCCCGAATCGGACAAGACGATATCGACTTCCGGCGGGTCTTCGGGAGGCGGCGGGTCCTCGGGCCGGGCGGTCGGCTTCGGCAAAAAGCCCGCCCGGCCGGCCAAGGCGGGCGCTGAAAAAACCGCGGCCAAGGACGCGGCCAAGGCCCCGGCCGCTCCTACCGGCCCGGTCTTCGAGGAACTCGGCGCGGCTTCTTATCCGGAAAAGGTCATCAAGGCCTCCGCGGCCGTTTTGGTCGTAGGCTACACGCCCGCGTGCGCGGCCTGCCGGGAAGCCATGCCGGCTTTCCAGAAGCTGTCCCAGGACGCCGCCGGCAAGGTGGCGGTCTACCGGCTCAACCTCTACGACGCCCAGGCGCTCAGGCAGCTGCCCGCGGGGATAACGGCGTCGCCGCTGCCCGCGCTGGCCTATTACGAGAACGGCCTGGCCCTGGCCCAGCGCCAGGGCCTGCCCTTTGCCCGGCGCAAATCCGGGGATCGGCTGGAAAACCCCGCCGACTACGAGGCCAGGCTGCGGCGCTGGCTCGGCCAGGCCCTCGAGCTCAAGAATCTGAACCTGCCCGAACCAAGGTAGTCTGGGTCTTTCGCTCCATGTGGCCGCAGGTCCCATCTCTCCTTCCAGATAGGCCGCAAGACACCTGCTAAACGCGGGCACCCGCGGCATACTTTAGAAATAAGATGCGGAGGGAATTATGGGGAACTCGATACCGCGCAAGATAGGATTGACGACGATTCTGCTGGCGGCTTTCATCACCGCGACGGCGGGTTCCAGGGTTATCGCGGGCACAAGCATAGCCCCTGCCGCCACGTCGGGACACGCCCGCCCTTCCATATCCCCCGCGCCCATGGCGCTGGCGAATCTTCAGAAGCTGATGAACATCCTTGGCGATAAGACATTTTCCGCGCAGATGATCTCGGGGTACGATAAAACGGCCGAGCGGATGCTGGCCTTGGGTACCCTGACGGAGCATCTGCCCGAGGCATTCTCTTCGCGCGCGATTGATGCCGAGTTGGCGCAAAAGGTGGAGAGAGCCTGCAAGGACGCGGCCGGCGACGTGCAGAAGGCCGTCGAATCCCGGCGCGCGGAAATCGCGGCCGCGCATAAAGCCGGCCTGATCGACGACGCGGGCCTCAAGGCCGCGACCGTGGAATTGGAGGCGTTCGCTTTCTACGGCGAAACGGTGAAAAGGCATATAAAGGCGGTGCAGAAAATGGCCCGTCTCGCGCGTCTCTTCCCTCACCTGCGGAACAGGATGGATGAGATCGCGCGCCGCCTGATGGACGGCAAAAATTCGGAGATGCTGGGACAGGACGCGCAGGCCGCGCCAATGTCCGACGACCTCGCGCGCGGGGCAGAGCCCGGATACGTGGAATCACTCGTCAAAGCCATTGCCGCCAGCAGGGACGGTTATGAGATCAACCCCGCCGACGCGCGAATCCCGGCGGTACGGGCCGCGCTTGAGAAAGCTAGTCGACGCGGCGTAAAAATCCATATCGGCAAAGCCCAGCCTCAATCCGGAACAAAGGTTCCCGCGCCAAGCCGAGAAATAGCCAAAGGGATGGGGACCTTTATCGGCGGTATTCTTGCGGCGGGAACTACTGCCACCGCACTCTTTGAACTATCTCATCAATTGCTGGACGCCCTGCTGGCCGTTTCACCCTGGCTTTTCGCGATCGGACTATCTGCGGTGGCCGTGACGGCAACCATCGGATTTTTAGGTGGAGTAATCGCGGGGGTATTCGGCATGGTAAGGATATTGCAGGTACTGATCAACCGGCTTGCGAAACTGGATGAGCCCGCAAAGGTATTGTTGGGCGTATTCGGAGGCATTGCTACGATTGAAGGCACAATCTCGTTCATGAGCAGCATCGTTCACCCCGTGGTGGGATGGACTGTCGCCATTGGTTCTCCCTGGCTCTTCTATCTCGCCGTAATGGCGTTGGCGTTTTTAACCTTCTTCGGCATATTGACCGGCATAGGCCTCTTGAGTGTGGCCTGGAATGCCCGGCGTTCACCGGAACTGAAATAGACGCATCAGCGCGCCTGACGGCCGAACTTCCGGGACTTTCGTGCTATAATGGCCTGGGCCTAAAGTCCCAGGAGGTTTCCGGATGAGAACTCTCGCCCTCGCCGCCGCTGCGGCTTTCTGTGCGCCTCCGGCCGCCGCCCAAACCGCCGGCTTCGGCCAGGTCAGCCTGCCCCAACTGCGCCGGGCCGCGGCCAGCGCCGCATCCGCGCCCGGCGCGCCCGTCGCCCCGGCGGCGCTCGCCTATGAAAGGCTCACCGCGGGGCACCTGGCGGCCCAGACCGCGCGGCACGAACTGCTTTCCTTCACCCAGAACCTCGCCCAGCACAAGGCTTTCGCAGCCATGTGGACCAAGATACTCGCGCGGGCGGGCTTCACGCCTGGCCAGCCGAAGTACGACCTGCTCTCGGTCCTGCCCTATTCGGGCAACGAAGGCCTGGTCATCCGGGATTTCATGGCCGAGCCCAGGCAGTTCAAGCCCAAGGACGAGGCCGACCGCATCGCGAACATGGAAAAGATCGCGAAGCTGGCCGGTAAAAACGGCCTGCCCGTCTTCGCCGCCTTCCTGCTCGACTTCAACTGGCACCTGCCGACCTATTCGCTCTATTACACGACGCCGGCAAAGGCCAGGCCCGAGGAGGAAATCCGCCTGCGCTTCCTCAGGTACGAGGGGAAACTCGACACCTCCATACTAACAGAGAAGGCCGGGGTCAAGGTTCTCCAAACCGTGGACGATTATCTCACCGTCTACCTGGGCCCCCAGGCGCACGTGGTCCAGCGGAGCGCCAACACCCGCAAGGAGCTCGACGAAAGGATGGACGAGCTCAAGAAGCTCATCGCCGGCCAGGGGGGGAAGTTCCTAGACGCCGTTGTGCGCGAGATGCCGCCGGGATCCTGGCGCAAGTTCGAGGCCGACCTCTACTTCCTGCTTTAGCGCTCGCGACGAAATAAATTGATCTTTTGCTAAGGCGCCCCCCTTACAATATCTCCCAGGAAAGGAGGTGCGCCATGGCCGTAAGACAGCTCAGCACGCTGGCGGAAAAGGAGTGCGTCCCGTGCCGGGCCGGGGCCGAGCCCCTGCGCGGAGGGGAGTTGCGGCGCCTGCTCTCGGAACTGGGCGGCGGCTGGCAGGCCGCCGACGGCAAGCGCCTGCGCAAGGACTTCGAGTTCAAGGATTTCCAGGCGGCCCTGGACTTCGCCGACACCGTCGGCCGCCTGGCCCAGCGCTTCAACCACCACCCGGAAATCAGGATCGGCTGGGGCTACGCGCGGGTGACGATATGGACCCACAAAATCGGCGGCCTCTCCGAGGCCGACTTCGTCCTCGCGGCCAAGATCGACGCGCTCTGACGCGTTGCGCCGGACGTCCAGAAAGAGTAATCTAGGCCGCCATGTGCGCAGCCGCCGCGATCCTGCTTCTGGCCGCCGTCTGGGCCGCCGCGCGGCTGTCCCGGATCGCGGCCATCGGCAGCGCCTACAAGGCCAAGGTGCTGGCCTCGGCCGTGTTCGTGTCGGGGCGAACGCCGGATTCGGCGCTGGCGGAGGACGTCTCGGCGGAGAAGTACCGGATCCTGCGGCTTTTCCGCGTCAACGTGGACGCCGGCCGGCGCCGCGTGACCTGCTCCTGGTTCGGCCTGCGCCGCCGCACGGCGGTCTTCCGCCGCGGCCTGGGCGCCACGCTCATCTTCGGGGGGGGCGACGCCCCGGATTTATCCGCCGCGCCGCCGGCGCGGCCGCCGCGCCTCCAGCCCTGGCCGCAAGGCGATCCGGAAGACGCCGTGGCCGGCCCGGCGCGCCTGGGCCGCGTCCTGGAGGCGGCCTTCGCCGAGCCCGACCCCCGTCGGCAAAGGCGCACGCGGGCCGTGGTGGTGGTCCGCGACGGGCGCATCGCGGCGGAGCGCTACGCCGGGGGTTTTTCCGCGCATACGCCGCTGGCCGGCTGGTCCATGTCCAAAAGCGCGCTCAGCGCCCTGGTGGGGGCGCTGGTCGGCGAAGAGCGGCTCTCGCCCGAGCGCCGCGAGCTGCTGCCCCAATGGCGCGACGCCCGCCGCGGCATCAGCCTCGACGACCTGCTGCGCATGCGCAGCGGCCTGGACTTCTCCGAAGTCTACAGCGACCTGCTCTCCGACGTCACGCGCATGCTCTTCGCCTGCGGCGACACGGCCGCCTACGCGGCGGCCAAACCGCTGCGCCACGCGCCCGGGACGCACTGGGCCTACGCCAGCGGCACGAGCAACATCATCTCGGCCGTCATGAGGCGGGAGCTGGAGCGCCGCCCCGGGGCCTACCTCGACCTGCCGCGGCGGGCCCTCTTCGAGCCCGTGGGCATGGGCACGGCCGTGCTCGAGCCCGATGCGGCGGGGACCTTCGTGGGCTCCTCATTCATGTACGCCTCGGCCCGGGATTGGGCGCGCCTGGGACTGCTTTATCTGCAGGACGGCGTCTGGAACGGACGGCGCGTGCTGCCGCCGGGCTGGGTCGCCTACAGCCTGACGCCCACGCCGCAATCCGGAGACAAGCTCTACGCGGCCCATTGGTGGCGCCGCCTCTCCCGCGAATTCGGGGGCGGGACCGACGCCGCCCGACGCATACCGGAGGACGCCTTCTTCGCCATGGGCCACGAGGGGCAGGTGCTCAGCGTGGTGCCCTCCCGGAGGCTGGTGGCGGTGCGCCTGGGGCTCTCGGTGCACGGCGACGCCTGGAACCACGCCGAGTTCCTGACCGGGGTCCTCGATGCGCTGGATTAACCCTATCGTCTCTGGCACGAGCGGAGGCGGTATGCTAAATCAATGATATGAAAGAGAAACGTCACGCGCTGAAGCAGAAAGCGGGGCCGCCGCAAGCCCCGGAACCGCTGACCATCGATTACCCCCAGGAAGGAGACATCCTCGACGGCTATGCCTACACCTTCCGCGTCACCGCCCCGCTTGACGCCTGCCCCGTGGAGGTGTCCCTGGACCGGGGGCCGTGGCTCGCCTGCCGCTTCGCCGCGGGCCACTGGTGGTACGACTGGTCGGGATTTTCCGCGGGCCGCTATCAGCTCCGGGCCCGGATGCGGACCGCCGACGGGCGCCTCAAGATGACCCTGCTGCGCCGGTTTTCCGTGCCATAATCGCGGCGAGATTGGAGGCGCGAGTAGGATTCGAACCTACGAATGACGGTTTTGCGGACCGTGCCCTTTGACCGCTTGGGTATCGCGCCATATTTATTCCACCGTAACGCTCTTGGCCAGGTTGCGGGGCTGATCCACGTCGCAGCCGCGCAACTCGGCCATATGATACGCCAGCAGCTGCAGCGGCACGATGTTGAGGATCGGCGATAGCCTCTCCTCTACGGCCGGCAGCTCCAGCGTAAAATCCGCCTTGTCCAGCCGGCGGGACTGGCCCCGAGTGCACAAGGCGATGATCCTGGCCCCCCGGGCCCGGGCTTCCTCCACGTTGGAAAGGATCTTCTCGAAAACCTCGGAAGCGGTGGCCACGGCCACGACCGGCATCTCCGAATCGATCAGCGCCAGGGGACCGTGCTTCATCTCCCCGGCCGGATAACCCTCGGCATGCACGTAGGATATCTCCCTGAGCTTGAGCGCGCCCTCCAGGGCCGTGGGGTAATTGATGCC
>JAQUMZ010000131.1 GCA_028717865.1 Elusimicrobiota bacterium
GGAGTACTGCCCGAAGTGCTACTCGTCCAACATCGCCTACGAGGGCGGCTGCTCGGGCCCGACCTGCCACGACTGCGGCTTCTCGGAGTGCAGCTGACGGCGCGCGCCCGAACCGGCCCCGAACGAACCTGACACGGTCTGACCGCGGGTGACGCCGCTTTCTTGCTTTTGCGGCGCAAACACCCTATACTTTTTCTGCCCGCAATGATAAGACACTCCCGTGGAGTCACGCTCGTGGAGTTGCTGGTCGCCGTAAGCCTGCTCAGCGTGGGCATATTGTCCTTTTTCGGCGCTTTCCAATTCATAACCAAGTCCATCTCGGTCTCGCGCTCCCGGACCTTGGCCGCGAACCTGGCGCAGGAAAAAGTCGAGTCGCTCAAGAATTACAGCTATTACTCCCTGCTCATCACCACCTCGGCCACGGTGGACAACTCCTTCTCCCCGCCCTTGATCTACGACCGGATCCATTATCCGCCCGAGACCATCGACATCGGCGGCACGAATTTCAGCCGCTACACTTTCGTGGCCCTGGCCCAGGTCGACAACAACGTGATCTCCACCATCAGCTATACCTATCCGGATACCGGGCTGAAGCAAATCACGGTCGCCATAGCCTGGAGGCAGGGCGCCGAGACCAAAACCTGGAGGCTCAACAACCTCCTGGAAAACCCCAACATCAACCCTCTCGACGCGACCATCAGCGGAACGGTGTCGAGCGCCGTCACCCACGTTCCGATCGCCGGCGCCCTGGTCCGCACGCAGGAGAATCCGGACTGGAACGCCACCACTGACGCCGATGGGCATTACTCCTTCAGCGTCTATCACGGCTCCTACACCATCCGGGCCAGTTCCGCGGGATGGTTCCCGCAGACCACTCCCATCCAGAACGCCTGCGCCGGCTGCTCCCTCGACGGAGTCGACCTCGAGCTGAGCCGGATATCCTCCGGCAGCTTCACCGGCTCGGTGTGGCTCAATCCCGGCCTGGTCATCAGCCAGGTCGTGATCTCCACCAAGCAGTCGGACTGGAACGATTTCCAAGCCCAATACATCGAACTCTTCAACCCCACCACCTACACCATCACGATCGGCGGCAGCCCCCCCCCCATCAAGCTCTACGCGGAGAGCAACTGCCAGAACCAAATCTCCTGCTCGGTGCCCGCCTGGGGCGTAGCGCTCGTTTACGTCAACAACGACGTCGGACCAGGCCAGTACTACGTCATAGCCAACACCACCTCGTTCACGGCCGGGGGCAGCCGCGTCACGGCCGATGCCTATTACGCCGACGACGCCAACACCCACTGCGGCAACTTCACGAGCCAAGCCACTCGCTGGGACCTATTGTCCACCCCGCCCAAAAAGCTCCTGCGCGAGGACACCCATAACATCTCTTTTCGCCTGGTGGACTCGAACGAAAGGATCATCGACCAGGTGGGCTACTCGCACAACGGCATAAACCCGATCTACTGCGAGGGCGCCTGCGTCAACCTGGGCGCCGTGGGCTTGGCGGACGACAAACAGATCGTCCGGGTTTCCAGCCCCGCCGCCGGCAACACCGCCATCCTGGGCTACGGCCGCGCCTACGACTCCGACGACAACGCCCGGGATTTCGTCCACCCCGCCATCGCCGGTTACGACACGATCCTTTTCCCGCCCCACGCCGCCGCCGACGGCGCCTGGCCGGTCATCGCCGGCAAGCCGGGCGTCGGCGCCTACGTGGCGGCCAACGACACGCTCTCGGGCTCGACCCGCGCCTACGCCGCCTACGTGTCCAGCGGGGCGCTGGCCCTGCCCTACGCGACCTACCGGCTCGACGGCGTCAGTACCGGGACCTGGACCGTGGAGATATCCTCCGCCGATCTTTTCAAGGAGATTTCCGGAGCCACTTCCACTGGCGGCCGGATCACGGGCATCCCCTACGACACCACGCAGCCGCCCTGGACGCTCGCCGGCAATTTCGGGGCCAGGCTCGACAGCAGCACGCTCAACGGCTTCGTGGCCGGCGCGGTTGCCGGCGTATCGGGCCGGCCGATCCCCGGGCTGATCGTGCTCGTCGGCGGCGCCACCGCCAAAACCACGGGTGAAAACGGCGCCTACTTCACCTCCACCTCCAGCGGCGAGGTGGCGATAATCGTCAACCCCAACAACGCCGACCCGGCCTACGTCCAGGAGATCGCCGTCCCCACGGTCTACACCGGAATCATCTCGAAGCAGGACTTCACGGTCAGCCAGGGCGGGGTGCTCAGGGGCTTCGTCACCACCGGCACCACGCCCCTGCCCAACGTCGTCGTCACCGCCAACTTCGAAGGCAACCAGCAGGGGGCGGGCACCTCCGACGGAACCGGAATGTTCACCATCCGCAACCTCTCCACCGGGACCTACACGATCCAGCCCTCCCTGGAGACCGGGCAGGACGCCTCGCCCAACTCCATCAGCGCGACCCTCGACGCCGCCGAAACGGTGGAAGTCGGGACCTTCACGATCGCCGGAGCCTTCGGCTCCATATCGGGCCGGATTCGCGACGCGAGCGGCGCGTCGATAACCAGCGGCGCCCTCATCGTCGTCGGCGCCAGCGATCCCCCGAACCCGCCCTGGTCGGTATGCGGCTCGTCCTCGCCGGCCCTGACGCCGTTTTATACGGCCTCCAGCAAGGCGGACGGCACCTACGCCATGGAGGTCCGGGGCAGCACCACCACGACCTACTTCCTGCGGGTTTATTGGCCCAGCGTCGATCTCAACACGGGCGCGCTGACCCTCAAGCACAACGGCTACTCCGGGATAACCGTGCACGCCAGCGCCGCCACGGCCCTGGACCTCCAACTGCCATGAACGAACGACGCCGCGGCTACACCCTCACCGAATTGATGCTGGTCGTGGCCATCCTGGGCGCGATTTCCACGCTGGCGCCCCTGCTCCTGGTCAACTTGCAGAACTTCTACATGATGACCACGGCCCGCAGCGAGGTCCAGCGCGACGCGCGGGTGGCCCTGGACAACATCAACCGCTTCCTGCGCCAGGGCGTATTCGGAAGCATCACCATCGACACTCCGGACTCCGGCGGCGGGCCTTACTCCCGCATCCGGTTCCGGCACGTCGACGGCCGCTACGTGGAATTCCGGCAGCAGGGCAACCGCCTGATCCGGGTCGTCGGCAACACGAACACGGTGCTCAGCCGCAACCTCCTCTACGTGGCCTTCAGCTACCCGCGCAGCGACGACCCCGGCATTGTCAGCGTATCCATGACCATGGGCAAGAACCTCCAGTTGGGCCGGCGCAAGGTGCTGGAGCTTACCATCCAGAAGGTCCGGGTGATGAACTGATGATAAAAGGCTCGCCGCGCCGCGCCCGGCTCTCCGGCCAGGTCTTGGCCGGGGTCATCGTGCTGCTGCTGCTGGTCAGCATCCTGGTCCCGCTCATGGTCAGCTTCGTCATGAACGAGGCCAGATGGACGGACAAGACGGCGCGCAACACCACGGCCCTGCACCTGGCCGAGGCGGGCATAGAGAAAGGCTTCCTGGCGCTTTCCCTATCCACGAACACCTGGTACGCCCTCGTGGAGCACGGGACCGCCATCGCGGACTACGGGTTCGACAAGATATACTCCGACGTTCCCGGAGGCGAATACGCGATATCCATAACCAGCGGGCCGCAGGAGTCCCAGGCCACGGTCATCAGCATCGGCCGCGACAACCGCAACAAGGAGGTCCGGGCCATTCAGGCGGTCTTCGCCAACACCCCCATGGGCGGCGTGGCCATATACGCCGGCAACGGCGTCAAGGTATCCGGAGGCGTCAACGTGGAATGGGGCGCGGTCATCACTCCCCAGACCCTCGACTGCAGCGGCCGCACCTTCCCCCAGTTCTGGTCCGCCTCCGGCATCGTGGGCTACGACGTAAACCCCACCCCGCCGAACTGCGACTCCCCCAACTGCTGCCAATGGCACGCCTTCTCCGCCAGCATACCCCCGCAACCCACGATCGACCTCGGCTTCTATAAATCCTCGGCGGAAGCCACCAGCACCTACTACGATACGCCCCAGACCTGGAAAAATTTCATCGCCAAGACCGGCTACACCTATTACGTGGACAACAATCTGACCCTGCAATCGCCCGGCATCGACGTCACCGGCAACGTGATCGTCACCGGCAACATGGACACGGGCAACGGCACCTGGGGCAAGGGCAACCGCACCATGTCCGTTCCCACGACCGCGTGGAAGCAGTACTGCCGCAACTGGGCCCATTACAAGACCTTCGACGCCGCGGCCCCCGCCGCCTTCCCGGGGCTCAATTCCGATTGGACATCCAACCCCGCCCTGTCCGCGAGCAGCGGCAAGATTTCCGTGGAGGGCTTGCTTTACGTCGGCGGCTCCTTCCTCACCGGCGGCGGCGGCGGACAGGCGGACGTCTACGGCACCATGCTCATCGTGGGCAGCAGCACGATGACGAACAATTCCGGGGTGACGGTATACTTCAACGAAGGCGCCTCAAAGAACGTCCGCTGGTCGCGCATCATCCTTTCCCGCGTGTCCTGGCAGGACGTCCTTCGCCCCTGGCCCTCGGGGCTCTGATATATTTGACCCGTCCGGGCGATATTCATAGAATGTCGCGATGAAACCGCCGCGGGGCCGCTTCGTCGTGCTGGAGGGTCCCGACAAGTGCGGCAAATCGACCCAGGCCCGCCTGCTGGCGCGGCGCCTGCGGCGGCGGGGCCCGCGCCTGCTGCATACCCGCGAGCCGGGCGGCACCAAGCTCGCCGAGGCCGTGCGCCGCGTCCTGCTGCGCCCCGGCCATCGCGTCGATCCCTTGGCCGAGCTTTTCCTCTACGAGGCCGCGCGCGCCCAGCACACCCGCGAGAAGATCCTGCCCGCCCTGCGCCGGGGCGAGTGGGTCCTCTGCGAGCGCTACAGCCTGGCCACCCTGGCCTACCAGGGCCACGCCCGCGGCCTGCCCCTGCCCATGATCCGCGTCCTCGACCGCGTCGCGACCGGCGGCCTGCGGCCGGACCTGACCGTGGTGCTCGACATCCCGGAATCCGAATTCTCCCGCCGCGACCGGCGGCGGCGGCTCGACCGCCTGGAGCTGGAATCCGCGCGCTTCCGCCGCCGCGTGCGCGAAGGCTACCGCCTCCTGGCCCGGCGCCTGCCCGGCTGCGTCCTGCTCAACGGCCGCCGCCCCCCCCGGGTCGTGCACGCGCAGATCGTCCGACACGTCGATCGCCTTTTGCTAAAATCCCGGCATGAACGCGCCTGACCGGCTCTTCGGCCGCGTCCTGGGCCAGACCCGCGCGGCGCGCCAGCTCTCGGCCATGCTGGCCGCCGGCCGCATCCCCTCCGCGGTCGTTTTCAGCGGCATGGAGGGGACGGGCAAGACCCTCATGGCCCTGGAGCTGGCCAAGCTCCTGCTCTGCCGCGAGCGCGCGGCCGGCGCTGCGGCCTGCGGCCGCTGCCGCGACTGCGCCTCGGCGGACCAGCGCAGCCACCCGGACATCGCTTTGGTCAACGCCGCCTATCAGGCGCAGCTGCTGGACGCGGAGCCGGCCAAGCAGAAGACCCTGCGGGTCGACACCATCCGGCATCTGCGCAAGGACATGGAGATGCGCTCCCTGCTGGGCGGCTGGAAGATCGCCGTGTTCGAGGCCGCCCATACCCTCGAGCCGGAATCGGCCAACGCCCTGCTCAAGAGCCTGGAGGAGCCGCTGGAGCGCATGCTCTGGATACTGGTGAGCTCCCAACGCGAACGCCTGCCCAAGACCGTGCTCTCCCGCTGCTTCAGCGTGCCGTTCGCCCCCCTGCCCCGGGACGTCGTGCGCGCCATACTGGAGCGCGCGGGCGTGGACGGGCCGCGCGCCGCCCGCAGCGCCCAGCTGTCCGAGGGCTCGGCCAGCCGGGCGCTGGAATTGGCCGGCGCGGATTTTCCCGAATCCCTGTCCGGCGGCCCCCTGGCCGCGATCGAGGCCGCCGACGCCCTGCCCCGGGAGGGCCACCTGGCCCGGGCCCGGGCCGAGAACGCCCTCTTCGCGCTGGCCCAGGACCTGCGCCTGCGCCACCTCGGCGGCGAGCTGGACTTTTCCCGGATCGAGGGGCCCCTGCGCGAGCTGGCGCGCTTGCGCCAGGCCCTGCGTTCCAACGCCGACGCCAGGCTGGTCACGACCCTGGCCGGCCTGGCCGCGGAGGACGCCGCGCGATGAAGAAATACTACATCACCACGCCCCTCTATTACGTCAACGCGGCCCCGCACATCGGCCACGCCTACACCACCGTGGCGGCCGACGTCCTGGCGCGCTTCCTGCGCTCCACCGGCCGGCCCGTCCACCTGCTGACGGGCACCGACGAGCACGGCTCCAAGATCGAGGCGGCCGCCCGCGAGTCGGGCCTGGCCCCGGAGGAGTTCGCCGGCCGCATCTCGGAATCCTTCCGCGAGCTGTGGCGCCACCTCGACATCCGCTACGACGACTTCATCCGCACCACGGAGCCGCGCCACGAGTCCCGGGTCCAGGAGTGCTTCTCGCGCCTGCTCGCCGCCGGGGACATCTACAAGGGGCGCTACCGGGGCTTTTACTGCGTCTCGGACGAGACCTACTGGACCGAGACCGACGCGCCGCCCGATCCCAAGGGACGCCGCCTGTGTCCGAACCCGGAATGCCGCAAGCCCCTGCAGGAGGTCGAGGAGGAAAGCTACTTCTTCCGCCTCTCCAAGTACCAGCGGCCCCTGCTGGACCATTATCGGGACCACCCCGATTTCCTGCGCCCGCCGCACCGGGCCAACGAAATCCTGCGCTTCGTGGAGGGCGGCCTGCAGGATACCGCGGTCTCCCGGACCAAGGTGAAGTGGGGCATACCCGTCCCCGCGGACCCCGAGCACACGGTCTACGTCTGGTTCGACGCTCTGCTGAACTACGTCACGGCCCCCCAGAGCGGCGCGGACTTCGCCGACATCTGGCCCGCCGACGTGCACATCGTGGGCAAGGAGATATACCGCTTCCACGCCGTGACCTGGCCGGCCATGCTCATGGCCCTGGGCCTGCCGCTGCCGCGCGCCGTCTTCGCCCACGGCTGGTGAACGGTGGAGGGCGCCAAGATGTCCAAGTCCAAGGGGAATTTCATCGACCCCCGCGAGATCACGCGGGAGTTCGGCGTCGACGCTTTCCGCTACTTCCTGCTGCGCGAGATGCCTTTCGGCA
>JAQUMZ010000132.1 GCA_028717865.1 Elusimicrobiota bacterium
TCTTGGACCGCCGGGCGCGCAAGGCGGGGGAACTGGCCACGGTGCTTATCGTCCTGGCGGTTTCGGCGCCGGTGCTGATCCTAATACTCAAGCAGCCGGATTTCTCCACGACCCTTACGTTCTTCCCCATCATCATAGGCATGCTCTTTTGCGCCGGGGCCGAACCGAGGCATCTGGCGGCCGCGTTCGGCTACGCCTGCGTGACGATGTCCGCGCCCTTGCTCTACACATTCCTGCAGGCGCGCTATCCCATGGCCGCCGCGGGCAGCCTGCCTTTCCTCATCCAGGAGGTCTCGCGCATGGGCTTGGCCACGGCCGCGGCCCTGCTGCTGATCGCGCTGCTGTGCGCCTTGGCGTGGCGCTTCTCGATGTGGATGCGCTGGCAGATCAAGCCGGTATTCTTCATCGCCCTGGCCGCGATCCTGACGTCCGGAGTGATCTCCGGGACCCTGGTCAACCGGCAAATCAAGGGTTATCAGCGCAATCGCCTGGTGGCGTTCGTGGCGCCGCACTCGGACATCCAGGGGGCTTCCTACAACGTCCACCAGTCCCAGATCGCCATCGGATCGGGAGGCGTATGGGGCAAGGGGCTGTTCGCGGGGACGCAGTCCCAGCTGGGCTTCCTGCCCGAGCGCCATACCGACTTCGTTTACGCCGTGGCGGGGGAGGAGATAGGATTTTTGGGATCGCTGGCCATCCTGGGGCTTTATCTGGCGATCATCTGGCGCATCGTGCTCGCCGGACGCGCCGCGCGGGATCGCTTCGGCTATCTGGTTTGCTGCGGGATGGCGTGCATGCTGTCTTTCAATATGCTGGTCAACGTCGGAATGTGCCTCGGGCTCATGCCGGTCGTGGGCATTCCGCTGCCCTTGGTCTCCTACAGCGGCTCGAGCCTGGTCATAACACTTTGGGGCTTGGGCATAGTCGGCAACATATACGCGCGCAGGTATTCGCTGCTGTGACCCTTTTAATGAGAGGTTTTCCAACATGTCGAATGAAAAGCACGATTCCGCACCGGATCAAGCCGCCGGCGCCGTCTCCGGCGATTTAAGGACGGGCGGCGCGGACCCGGACGGCGGGTCGGCGCCGGCCGCCGCCGCGCGGCCGGAAGAAATCGCCCAGCCCGGCGGCGCGGGCGCTGCGGCCGCCGCCGCTCCGGCCGAGCCTGCCGCCGCGGAGGATGACGGCAACGGCCGCGGCGACCTCGCCGAGCAGTATCCCGAGGCCGGCGCGGACCTGAGCGAAGAGTCCGCGCCCGTCGAGGAGCGCGGGGACGACCCGGAGGCCGCCGGTCCCGAGAGCGAGCCGCTGCTCTGGGAGCCGACGGCGCCGCAGGCCGCAGGGCCGTCCGAAGCCCCGGCCGCGGAGGTCCGGCCCCCGGCGCCCGGCCAGCCGGAACAGCAGCGTCCCGGGCGGCATCGGCGGCGCCCGCGGGCGGGCCGGGGCGGCGAGCGCGGGGAGCGTTCCGAGCGTGGGGAGCGTCCCGAGCGGGGCGGGCGGCCGGAACGGGGCGGACGTTCCGAGGGCGGCCGCCAAGAACGGGGCGCGCGCGAAGGCGGACGCGGCGCCGGCGGACGCCATGATGGCGGCCGGCGCGGGCGCGAGCGGGGCGGGCAGGAACGGGAATACCGCAGCGATTCCCGGGGGCCGGCGCCGGCGATCAAGCGCGAGATTTTAGCCAACACGAACTTCGAGGAAACGCGCATCGCGATCCTGGAGAACGGCTGCATGGCGGAGCTGCTTTGGGAGCGCAAGAGCAGCCAGAATATCGTGGGCAATATTTACAAGGGCGTCGTGGAGAACGTCCTGCCGGGCATATCCTCGGCTTTCGTCAACATCGGCTACGAGAAGAACGCATACCTTTACATTTCCGACGTCCTCGGCGAAAAGGGCGCGGCCATCGACGCCACGCTCAAGAAGGGGCAGCATATCATGATCCAGGTGGCCAAGGAAGCCATCGGGACCAAGGGCATGAAGGTCACCATGGACGTTTCCCTGCCCGGGCGGTTCTTGGTGTTCACCCCGTTCCAGGGCTACGTGGGCATCTCCAAGCATATCGCGGACCCCGCGGAACGGTCCCGTCTCTCTGGAATCGTGGACCGGCTGGTGGCCGAGCAGCTGGGCGGCAAGGGCGTGGTGGTGCGCACCGAGGCCGAGGGCGCCTCGGAGGCCGAGCTGGAGCGCGAGGTGAAGTATCTTATGCAGTCCTGGCTCCGGATCCAGAACAAATTCGAGACCACCCCGCCGCCGACCTTGCTGCACAAGGACCTCGACCTCACCCTGCAAGTGGCCCGGGACCTGCTCTCGGACAAGGTCTTCGTCTATCTGCTCGACAGCAAGGAGCAGCACAAGAACGTCATCGAGTTCGTAGACGCCATCTCTCCCGAGCTGAAGGATCGAGTGCGCCACTATGACGCCAAGACTCCGATCTTCAAGGCCTTCAACCTCGAGGGTGAAATCGAAAACATGCGGCGCGTCAAGGTGGGGCTCTCCAGCGGCGGCTCCATCGTGATCCAGGAGGCGGAATCGCTCTGCGCGATCGACGTCAACACCGGCCGCTTCACGGGCTCCAAGTCCCAGGAGGAGACCGTGACCCAGACCAATATCGAGGCCGCCCAGGAGATCGCCCACCAATTGCGCCTGCGCAACATCGGCGGCATCATCGTGGTGGATTTCATAGACATGCGCAAGGCCTCCAACCGGCAGAAGGTCATGGAGGCCTTCGTCCAGGCGACCAAGAACGATCGGGCCAAGATCCGGATCCTGCCCATCACCCGCCTGGGGCTCATAGAGCTGACGCGGGAGCGCAAGCGGGAGTCGACGGTCAGCTTCATAACGGAGGAATGCGCCCAGTGCAAGGGCTGCGGGCGGGTTTTGTCGGCGGAGACCTTGCGCATCCGGGTCCAGCGCGAGATTTCCCAAATGACGGGGGGGCGTCCGGGGGGGCAGGTCCGCCTGCTCCTGCATCCCCTGCTGGCCGAGCAGTTCCGCGCCCGGCAGGTGCATATCGAGAAGAGCGTACAGCGCTCGGTCAAGATCCAAAGCGATCCGTCGCTGCCTTGGGAGGAGTACCGTATCGTATTGGAGTAGGATGCGAACCAGGTTGATTCCGACGCTGCTTTTGGCTGTCGCCTTCGGCGCCTCCGCCTTGGTCGGGGCGGAGGAGCTCCAGGTTTCCCGGGCGGGGAACCTCCAGGAGCCGATAACGGCCTATCAAGCCGAGGGGCGGACTTTCATCGCCGCCAAGCAGGCGGGAGAGCTCTACGGCGGCCGCGTCTATTGGTATCCGGTTTCCGGCCGCGTGCAGATCAGCTTCTCCGGCCGGCGCCTGCAATTCGTGGCCGGCTCGCGGGAGGCCGTCGTCGACGGCAAGGCGGTCGCGTTGGAGGCGCCGGTCCAGCTGCGCGCCTCCCAAGCCTACATTCCCCTGTCCTTCTTCCTCGGCGAGCCCTTCGCCGCGCTGGCCGGGCTGGAGAGCCGGTTCGACGAGAAGTCCCGGCTGCTGAGCATAGAGCGGCGCTGCAACCTGGGCCCCGTGCGCTGGTTTTCCTATCAAGATCGCACCCGGATCGTCATCGAGCTCAAGAAGGCCTTGGGTCACGCGGCCGCGGCGCCGGGGGAGCGGACCGTGGACTTGACGGTGCCCTTCGGTTTGGTGGAGGCTCCGGAAGAGGGCCGCGTGGGGGATGGATTCGTCGAGTCTTTCAGCCTGCGCCAGGAGGCCCGGCAGGCCCGCCTGCGCGCCAAACTGGCTAAGCCCGGCCTGCATTGGCGGGTGCGCGAATTGTCCGATCCGCTTCGTCTGGCGCTGGAGGTGTCGGCGTCGCCTCCGCGCGCGGCCGCCGAGGGCGAGGGCAAGAACCCGGTTTTGGAGCGGCTTCCGGAGGCGGTCGCCGCCGACTCCGCCGCGCCCGCCGCGGTCGCCGCGCCGTCCGGCCGCCGGCGGCTCATCGTCATAGACGCGGGCCACGGCGGCAAGGACGGCGGCGCCGGCAGCCGGCGGGGGACCTTGGAAAAGGACATCAATCTTCAGGCGGCCAGGGACTTGGCCAAGCTGTTGGAGCAGGAGGAGGTCTTCGAGGTCGTCATGACCCGCGACCGCGACGCTTTCGTCCCTCTCGACGAGCGTTCCCGGCTGGCCAACGACAAGAACGCCGACCTGTTCATATCCCTGCACTGCAACGCCCATCGCAACAAGAAGGAGGATGGCTTCGAGGTCTATTTCGTGTCGGAAGCCGCCTCCGATCCGGAAGCCCAGCGCCTGGCCGAGTACGAGAACTCCTCCCTGGCGCTGGAGGGCAAGTCGCCGGCCGACGCCCAGGCCGAGCTCATCCTGCACGCCTTGACCAAGGGGGAAAGCATCAACGCCGCGTCGGAACTGGCGGCCTTGACGGCCAGGAACCTCTCCGGGCGCGTCGAGCTCAAGAATCGCGGGGTCAAGCAGGCGGCCTTCTACGTTTTGCGGGGCACGAACGCCCCGGCCATACTCGTGGAAATGGGATTCCTGACCAACCGCCGCGACGAGGCCAATATCTCCTCCCGGGGCGGCCGGCGCCGCCTGGTCGACGGGCTCTACGCGGGCTTGCTGGACTACGCCAAGCGCCGGGGCTGGCTGGAGCCGGGGTCGTCGCTGCGGAGCGGGCTGTGAGCAGGCCTCTCGGGCGCGCCGACCTGCCCATAGGCGTTTTCGATTCGGGCATCGGAGGCCTGACCGTGCTGCGGGCCATCGGCCGGCGCATGCCGCGCGAGCGCTTGATCTATTTCGGCGACACGGCGCACGTTCCCTACGGTTCCAAGTCGCGCCGGACCGTCACGCGCTATTCGGTCGAGGTGGCGCGTTTCCTGGAGGCCCAAAAAATCAAGGCGCTGGTCGTGGCCTGCAACACCTCCTCCGCCCTGGCCTTGGGCGAGGTGGCGCGCCGCGTGCCCGTACCCGTGCTGGGGGTCATCCAGCCGGGGGCCGACGCCGCGGCCGCGGCCACGCGCAACGGCAGGGTGGGGATCATCGGGACCGAGGCCACCATCGCCTCGGGAGCCTACCCGGCGGCCTTGCGCGCGCGCCTGCCCCGGGCCCGGGTTTGGTCGGTCGCGTGCCCGCTCTTCGTGCCCTTGGTGGAGGAGGGCTGGTGGGCGCATCCGGCCAGCGCTTCGGCCGCCCGGACCTATCTGAAGGCTTTCCAAGCCTCCGAGGTGGATACCCTGATCCTGGGCTGCACGCATTATCCCCTCCTGAAGGGGCTGGTGCAGCGAGTGATGGGGCCCCGGGTGCGCCTGATCGACTCGGCCGAGCAGACGGCCCTGGAGGTGGAGCGGCTGCTGCTCAGCCTCGGTCTGGGCCGGCGCCGCGGTCCGGGGCATTCCCGCTTCTTCGTGTCGGACGCTCCGGAGCGTTTCCTGAAGCTGGCCCGGCGCCTGCTGGGAGTGCGCGTGCCGCGGGTGGAGCTCCACGCCTTTGATTAACCCCGGATAGGCTCTTTTGGTAAAATATATATGCAGGAAGCTTTAAGGCGCCTGGGACTGGCCAAGACCGCCGTCGATCGCGGGTTCAGCGCCGTGGGACCCGGGCTCGAAGCCTCGGACCTTCAAGCTCGCGCCTTGATGCTTCTGGCCTGCCGGGCGGTGGCCACGGCCAACGCCGTCATGGTGCTGACGCGGCACAATCACGAGCACGAGGCGCTGCCCTTGCTGCGCTCGCTGCTGGAGGTCGCGCTCCATGCCCGGTGGATCGCCCAAGCCGGCGGCGCGGCGCGCGCGGGGGAGTTCTTGTCCGAGCACGAGCGGCCGCGTTGGGAGGATATTTGGCCGGAGGACCGCATGGCGGCGCGCGGCGCGGGGCTGGGAGCCGATTTGCGCGAACGCGCCCGGTTTTGGTGCCGAGCCCACGTGCTGGGCAACGCGCGGGGGCTGCCCTGGGCGCATGTTTTCCCGGAGCCCGAATCGGCGCGCTTGGCCGCGGACGGGATATTGGCCGAGGCGGCCCGGTTGATGGAGGAATTGGTCAAGGCTTTGGACGGACGCTGGCCGGGGAAGTTTGCCCTGGACGGACTTCAAGAGAGGTAGCGATATGAACGAAGAGAGCGCGGGACAAGGCGGCATGCCGCCGCAAGGCGGTTCGAACGGCGGCGGGCAGAACCAAGGGGGCAACCACGGCCATCAAGGCGGCCACGGCGGCCGCAGGCGTTTCCGTTTCCGCCGGCGCCGCGACCAGCGGCAGCAGCATCCGCAGCAAGGGCAGCCGCATGGCCATCCCCAGTACGCCCAGCAGCAGCCGCGGCGCCCGCAGGGCGGCGGCTACGGGGGGCCGCGGCCCATCGTCGTTCCCCAGCGCAGCGAGGCCGAGAAGGCGTTCATGGAGAAAACCCCGGTGGACCCGCACGAGTGGATATGCCTGGAGCGGGGCTCCACCGACCCGTCCATGCGCGCGCTTGATCTGCTCTGCCCGATCGGCAAGGGGCAGCGCGGGCTGATCGTTTCGCCGCCCAAGGCGGGCAAGACGACTTTCCTGAAGCAGATATCCAACGCCGTGCACGCCGTGGACCCGGCCATCAAGCAGTACTGCCTGCTCATCGACGAGCGTCCCGAGGAGGTGACCGATTTCAAGCGCAGCGTTCCGGCCGAAGTCTGCGCCTCCTCCAGCGACCAGGCCTACGAGCGGCACGTCACGGTGGCGGAAAACCTCATGCGCGCCGCGATCGAGGAGGCCTCGAAGGGTGTCGATGTCCTCATCCTGCTCGACTCCCTGACCCGCCTGGCCCGCGTGCACAACCAGTTCGCGACCGGCAGCCGCACCATGAGCGGCGGGCTGGACTCGCGCGCCATGGAGGTCCCGCGCCGGTTCTTCGGAGCGGCGCGCAAGCTCGAGGAGGGCGGCTCCCTGACCATCCTGGCCTCGATCCTGGTCGACACGGGCAGCCGCATGGACGACATCATATTCCAGGAGTTCAAGGGCACGGGCAACATGGAGTTGGTGCTCTTCCGGCAAGCGGCAGAGATGCGCATATTCCCGGCCTTGAAGGTGCGGGATACGGGGACCCGCAAGGAGGAGAAGCTCCTGCCGCCGGATGCCCTGGAGGGGGTTTACAAGCTGCGCCGCCACCTGGCGGCGTTGGGGGAGATCGACGCGACCAAGGCCGTGCA
>JAQUMZ010000133.1 GCA_028717865.1 Elusimicrobiota bacterium
CGCTTCTGGAGCTGTCCCGGGAGGTCTCCCGAAGCGACGCCAAGCTGGCGGTGGTCATGATCCCGGAGCATCTGCGCCTGGCGCCGAATTGGCGCGCGGAGCTCGCGGCCGAAAAAACATTTCGCGGCGAGGCGGGAGAGTTGGATCCGGATTCCCCGGCGCGGCGCCTGCGCGAGTTCGCGCGCCGCCACGGCATTATCTTCCTGGACCCGGCGCCGACTCTGGCCGCCTACCGCGACCGCAACGCCCTGCCCAGCCCTTATTTTTCCTTCCGCTGCGACGGCCACTTGAATCCGCTGGGGCATTTCCTCCTGGCCAACGTCGTCGCCCGCTTCATCGCCGAGAACGATCTGGCGCCCATGCGGACGCCGGACAAGAAAAAACTGCTCGGCGCCGTCAGGCGGAACCTGGAGGCCTCGCCCCAGGCGGTCCTAGGCCGGGAGGCGTACCGGCAGATATACGGCGGGGAAGTCTATCGCGGCTCGTCCGAGATCGGCACGCTCATCCCGCCGGGCGCGGCCTCGGACTGAAGCCGGCCCAGGATGGCGCGCCGATACCAGAGGGCGTAGGCCAGCAGGCTCGCGCATAAGGCGAGACAAAGGCAAAGCAGCGCCCCCGCCACGCCCCAGCGCGCCACGGCCCCCGGACCCACGGCCAGCGCGGCCACGGCCCCGGCCAGATTGCCCCCGCACGCCGCGCGCAGACCCCGGATGTCGCGCGCCGCCATGAGTTGGGCCGGCAGTTCCTTGATGAAGAACGCCAGCGCCGCGGCCGCCGCCAAGACCAGCCAGGTCCCGCGGAAGGGATAGCCGGAACCGAAAAACGTCAAGCCGAGCCGGCCGCAAACCAGGAGGGCCAGATACGCCGGCAAGGCCAGGGCCAGGCCCGTTCGGGGCAGCCGTTCCCAGGCCCACGCCTGGGCCTCGGGGGAACGCGACGAGGCGAAGAGGACCGTCGACACGATCCCGGAACCGGCGACGGCGACGAGCACCGTGGCCGTGAAATAGGCGCCGTAAAGCCCGACCGCGGCCCCCCCCCGGTGGTAATTGAGCAGGATGCGCGGCGCCGCCAGGACGACGACCGCCAGGGCCGCGTTGAGGCAGGCCCAGCCCAAGTAGCGCAGGAACTCCGCGCTGAAGCCGGGCCCCGGCCGGCGCGCGCGCATGCCGGGCCAGAAGAAAACGCAGAATCCAGCGGCCAGCAGGAAGGCCAGGCACAGACAGCCGACCAGCGACCCGTAGCCGCGCCCCCCCCGGCTCGTCCAAAGCGCAAACGCCGCCAAGGCCGCCGTCTGATAGAGCGCCTCGGCCAGGCCGCGCGCCCGGAAGCGCGCGCCGGCCAGAAGCACCGCCCCGCACAGGACGAACAGCCCCGCGCAGGTCGCGTGGCCCAGGGCCCAGTAGGGAAGCGCCGGCGGCAGCCGAAGCCCTTCGGCCAAGGCCGGCCCCCAAAAGCTCACCGAACCCCACAACAAGGCGCAAGCCCCGGCGAAAACGGCGAAGGCGGCCGAGGCCGACTCGGACAAGGCCTGCCCCCCCGCGCCCGCCTGCCGGATGAGCGCCGGCGCCAGGCCGGCGGCCAGCAGGGCCAGGCCGTCGGATACCGACAGCGCCAGGTGGACGTCTCCGTATTGCGCCGGCCCCAAGCGCCGGCCGGCCGCGACGTGCAGCAAGGCGCTGGCCGCGCGGGCCGCCAGGAAGAGGACCGACACCCAGGAAAGATCGCGCACGAATTTCTCCGTGCGCCGCCAAGCGGGGTCGTTCATCGGGCCTCTTCGCGATAGAATAATATATTATTGAGGAAATACGCGTATGAAGGCACCATGAACACGCGGCTCTGGCGGGGCCTGGCCGCGCCGCTGCGCGGGCTCGCCGACGGCGCCGAGGCCGTCGCGGACCGCCTGCGGCCGCGAACGCCGGACCCCGTGCCGCCGCGGCGCGTCATCGTCTGGACCATGGACCGCCTGGGCGACGCCGTCCGCGCCGGCGGCGCCTTCCGGATGATCAAAAAAGGCCTGCCCGCGGCGCGGTTGACCCTGGTCGCCGCGGGCCGATCCGCCGCCCTCTTCGCGGCGGACCTCGCCGTGGACGAGGTGATCGCGGTCGCGGACCCCTTCCGGCCTTGGGACCATTGGCGGGCCCTGCGCCGCGCGCGGCGCGCCGAGTGGGACCTGGGCCTGCTGCTGGAGCTGGACCGCGATTGGGCGCGGCTCGGCCAAACGCTGTTTCGCTGCCTCGGCGTCCGAAGCTGGGCGGGGGTCGATTTCGGAGCCTACCGTCCCGCGGCCGGCCGCTTCCTGCCCTGGCCCGATTCCCGAACCTGGCAAAGCCAGGCCGCCGAACTCGCCCAGGCCATAGGCGGCGTCGACGACGGCCTGGGCCCGCGTCTGCATGTCCGCGACGGCGAACGCACGGCCGCCGCCGCGCTGCTCGAGGCGAGCGCGGGGCGCGGCCCCTATATCGCCGTCCATCCCGGCGGCGACGACAGCCTCGCTCCCCGGCGCTGGCCCCTGCGGCATTTCGCGCGCCTGCTCGCGCTGCTGGGCCGACGAAAGGATTATCGCATCGTGCTGACGGGCTCGCCCGCCGAGCGCGGCTTGGCCGCCGAGGCCAACGCGCTCGCCTCGGGCGCCGCCGCGGATCTAAGCGGCCGCCTGGACCTGCGCCAGCTCATGGCGGTGCTGGAGCGCTGCGCGCTGTTCGTATCCAGCGACACCGGACCCTTGCACATCGCGCACGCGCTCGGGACGCCCAGCGTGGCGGTCTTCGGGCCGAGCTCGCCCGAACGGGTGGGCGCGCCGGGAACCTGCCTGCCCGTTCGCGGCGGCCTGCCCTGCAGTCCCTGCTGCTGGGACAAGAACCTGCGGGACTGCGCGCGTCCCGCGCGCTGCGAATGCCTCCTGGCCGTGGAGCCGGAGCAGGTCCTGAAAGCCGTGGAGACCCAATTGGCCCGCGGCCGGCCGTAGCTTTTGCGCGGTTCGGCCCGACCGACGAACCCCGGCGCCGCCACTCCGGGCGGCGCCATTCCGTTGTCAGCCACAGCAGCCGCCTATACTAGCCACCCCAACGGAACCGCCGTCCCCCTCATGTGGGGGCGGCGGTTGCGCTCGACTGGACGGCGTCGAGCGCTTGTTTCGCGGTCGCTGCGCTCCCGCGATTGGATTAAGGGATGCTTGCTAACGCTCAAGCGCTGGTTTAACGGCAGCATCCAGCGGGCCGAAGCCGTTCGCGAGGTCCGCGCCCGACCGAAGGGAGGGTGCGGACCCCGGCGCCGCCACTCCGGGCGGCGCCGTTCCGTTGGTGCGCCCAGCGTACATGATCCATGTCCATCAGCTGGACATAAGCCAATCCGCGCGCGGATGTGCCATCAGCCAGGCAATCTAAATACAATGGCGACTTGGCAAGATAAAAACTGTTGCAGCATATGCGCTTTTTACATGTTTACCGCCAGCGCTGGAGGCAAACTAAAATATGCGCATATTATGAAACAGCTTTTTTGTCCGCAAGTCGCCACGACACGAGTAATGAGTCGCGCAAAGGGCAAGGACAGAACCCGCGTGCATGATTCCGGAACGCTGCCGATAATCCCGGTTAGAAGGCGCAGGCGCCCAGCATCGGGTTGCCGTTTATGCCCCGGACCCATTCCAGGAGCTGGGGATCGTTGATCCGGCAGTTCAGCTTGGTGATGCCGCGCAAATATTCGGGGATGGATTTTTTCGGAATCCGGATGGTCTCGAAATAATACTTCTCGTTCGCCTCCACCGACACGAGCTTGACGAACATGATGTCGCCGGCGTCTATCGGCTCGGCCTTCATCTGTCCCGACTTGAGCGCCTTGAGATGCTCCTCGATGAATTGCGCCTCGAAGGGCGACCAGCGCATGGGTCCGCCCATCGGCTCCTGGGACTGCCCTTTCGGATCGGTCATGGTATAGGTCCGGGTGGCGTACTCGACCGAGTATGCCTCGGCCAGGCGCGCGAAAGCCTCGCCCCGGCGCGCGCGCTCGAGGATGGCGTCGCGCTTCCCGTAAGCCTCGCCCTGGACCCGCCGGTCGAAAGAGACGAACTTGTGAAACGGCCCCGGCACGATGTTCTTGCGCAGGAAAATCCGTTCGTAGCGCTTGCGGCCCGAGACGTCGGTCCAGCCCGAGCCGGGGTTCCAGCCGAAATATTTCTTGATGCAGGCCAGGATGTCCGGAGCCCGGGTGCCCTCGTCGACCCGCTTGAGTTCCTTGGCGTAATCCTCTTCGGAAATCGAGATATTCGCCTCGCGCCGCAGGACCTCGTCCATCACGGAATTCTCCAGCATGCGCATGAAGCCCGCCTTGCGGCTGCTGAGGGCGTCGGGGCCGTAGCAATTCTCCGTATTGGTGAAGTCGACCAGGTCCTGCTCCGTGACGGCGTTTTTCTCCCCGATGGCGGCCACCCGCCCGGACGAGTTGGAGGGCGCCGGCGCCGCCGCGGCGGGCGCCGCCGGCGCGGCCGCCGCGATTACGGGCGTCGGAGGGAGCGGCGCGGGAACGGGCCTCGCGGGGGCGGCCGCGACAGCGGGCTTCGCCGCGGCCACGGCCGCGCGTGGAGGCGTCCGAGGCTGGGCCTGGAGAGCGGCAGGCTCGGCCAAAACCGGGCTGGGAGGCGCGGCGGCCGCCAACGCCGCCGGGCCGCCGCGCTCGCTGAACTCGAAGAGCAGGCTCCGGCCCTCCGGAGACTTGAACACGGCGTCGAACCGCCAGGAGGACTTGGGCCCCGACTGCGGCGCGCCCGAAAGCAGGCGCGTCTGGAAAAGCCCGCCGGTGGCGCCCCGCAGCAGGGGATGGTCCGGCGGCAGCTTCAGGTATTGGCCGTAGATCATGGGCAGGGCGCCGGCGGTCGGGTCCTGCGCGACCGCGTAGCGGGCCTTGTTTTCCTCCAGCACAGCGACGGCCTGCGCGGCGTCCGTGGCCGTGTAATAGCGCGCCTCCTTGGCGATGCCGTGGCCGAACGGATCGGCGACGGCCGGCCGCTTGGCCAGGTAGATCACGGCGTGGCCCATGCTCCATGGGCAGAGCACGCCGTATTCGGGGACGGCCTTGACGTCGTAATAGCCGGAGGTCGAAGGGCTGGAGCGCTCGAGCGCGGACAACATCTCGTAATCCTGGTCGCTCAAGGTCAGATAGCGATAGGGGCTGCCCTGGCCCAGGGACCACAGCCACCCCCCGCAAGGCCACAAGCACAGCGCCAGGACGCCGGCCGCGGGCTTGACCCAATCGGGCCGTTCCTCGCGCAGGCGCGCCCAGGCCGCGGCCAGCGTCAGCGCCAGGCCGTAGGCGAAGACGTAGAGCGAATGCAGCTGGACCAGGACCAGGACGAAGAGCACGGGCGGCGCGACCCGGAAGAAAACGCTCCGGGTTCGGCCGGCGGCCCACAGCCACAGCAAGGGAAAGACCGCGAGCAAATAGCCGCAGGTATGGAAGGCGAACCGCGTCGAAAAAACGCCGTCCGGACGGGAGAAGAACAGCGGCCGGTACTCGGCGATGTAGCGCACCCAGGTCTCGCCCTTGAACAGCACGGAGGCCGCGCCCTGCCAGACCGGCCAGGCCAGCGCGGCGGCCAGCAGCCCGCAGGCCAAGGCGCTGCCGACCAGGCGCCCGAGCGCCCGGCCCTCTAGCTCTTCGCCGCGCCGCCGCGACCCCAGCGCGGCGGCCAGTTCCACGCTGGCGGCGCAGAAAGCCAGCAGCAGCGGCTGGAAGAACGAGTACTGCTCGAACATCAGCCAGCTCGGGACCGAGGACAGCCGCTCCACCTGGCCCCCGGCGCCCAGGCTCGACGCGCCCGCCGGGATCAGCAGGAACGCGGGCAGGGCGAACACGAGCCAGGCGTTGCCCCCTCCGCCGAAAGCCTCCGCCAGGCAGATCAGCCAGAATATGGCCGTATAGAGCGCGGTGATCGAAGGCGAGACCAGGCTCAGCAGCCACAGGCAGGCCCCGGCGGCCAGGGCCGGACGCAGGCGCCGGCCCGCCTCGGCCCGGCGCCACAGCAGCAACGCCAGGGCGACGGCTCCGAAAAGCAGGGATTCCGCCACGTGATGATCGAAATGGCCGAGCATGGAATAGCAAACGTGGGCGGGCAGAACCGCCATGAGCCCGCCGCAGAGCAGGCCCGCGCCGGCGCCAAAAAGCAGCCAGCCCAAGGCCAGCGCGACGACCGCGCACAACGCGCCCAGCACGGCCGGGACCCAGGCGCAAAACGTCTCCAGGGCGTGCCGATCCCGGACGTCCACGCCGAGCAGCATGGCCGCCAGCGCCGTGGACTTCCCGAACAGGGGGCCCAGGTGCGTGCGCCCGCCTTGCGGATAGTTCAGGTATGGATCCGGCTCCGGCAGGCGCAGGCCGTTGCGCATGGCGAACTCGACGCGGCGGACCTGGTACCAGGAGTCGGTCCCGTAGAAGAAGACCTTGCCGTCATGGAAGGTCCGGGACCAGGGCAAGGCGCGCACGGCGAGGGCCGCCAGGAAGAGCAGAACGCAGGCCAGCCAGAATCTCCGCGAAGTGAAGGTTCCTGCGGGGGTCACCAGCCGATTCTATCCAATGAGGCGGTGCTGCGCAACAAGACAAGCGCTTGAGCGTTAGCGGGAGCGCAACCGGCGTCCCCCTACGAGGGGGACGCCGGTTCCGTCGGGGTGGCCATCGTCCCCAACGACGCGAACGACCTAGCGCTGCTTCTGCTTGACGGCGACGCGGAAGAGCTCGGTCTCCGAGGACCTGTCGACCTCGATCGTGGCGGTCTTGAAGACGATCTCGGCGCTCTCGGCGATCAGCAGGAACTTATACAGGAAGCTGCCGTACTCCTCCTGGCGCGACTTCAGATGGACCTTGTTCTCGTCGAAATCCGGATACGCCTCGCGCGGGGCCTTGATGATGAACTGCTCGCCGGCGGGCACTTCCAGGGTCTTGCCGCCGTCGGCCGGGGAGATCAGGGCCGGAGCCGAGGCCGACGAGGCGACCCGGTCGGCCTGCACGTTCACTTTGAATTTGAACACGGTGGTCTCGCCCGGGTAGCCGTCGCGGCCGGGATTGGAGGCGAGGACCGAGACCTCGGTCTCGCCGGCCTTCATGGCCACCAGATGGTAGACCAGCTTGGTGTAAGGTTCC
>JAQUMZ010000134.1 GCA_028717865.1 Elusimicrobiota bacterium
CCTCCAGCGCGGCGCCCACCGTCCCCGAGGTGGTGACGCTGGTGCCGACGTTTTCCCCGTAATTGATCCCGCAGACGACCAGGGCGGGCGGCTTGCCGGCGAAGAGGACCGGCAGGGCGTGCTGGACGAGCATGGCGGGCGAGCAGTCGAGACGGTAGGCCTCCAGGGCGCGGCCGGCCGCGGTGAATTCGACCGGCTCGAGCGCGGCGTCGGACCGGAAGCTGTAGCCGCGCCCGGACGCGGTCTGCTGCCGCGCGGGCGCCGCTACCACCACCTCGCCCAGCCCGGCCACGGCCTGCGCGGCCGCCCGCAGGCCCGGGGAATCGATGCCGTCGTCGTTGCAGACCAGGATGCGCATCGCGCTTATATTACCAAAACCGGCGCCGCGGCCGCGGATGGATTTTTTATATATCATTGCGCCGTGATCGCGCGACCGGCGGCGGCGGGCCTGCTGGCGGCCTGGATCGCGCTGGCGGGCTGCGCGGCGCCCTACGCGGCCGTCCGGCGGCGGCGCGCGCTTTCGCCCGACCAGCGGGTCCTGGTGGACCGGACCTTCTATCTGGCGGTCAGCGCCTACACGAAAGGTCGCTACGTAGAGGCCCGGCGCCATGTCGACGAGATCCTGCGCATCGAGCCGGGCAACCCCCACGCCCGGGACATGCGCCGGCGCCTCAACGCCGTGAGGCGTCAAAGCCTTTAGGGGGAATGGGGGCCGTCCGCCGGCTTCGGCCGCTACTTGCCGGCCTGGAGAGAGGCGTTGGCGGCATCGAGCTGCTTCCAGACCCGAATCTCTCTCTGGACCCGCTTGAGCCGCCGGCTGTTCGGATTGCTGTAGGCGACGGGAAGGAATACCGCGCCCGTGATATCCCAATTGTCGGGTTCGCGATTCTGCCGGCTCTGCATCCGCCAGCCTCGGGAGCCCGGCAATTTGCTCCGCCAATCGAGATACTCGGCCATCCACCAGCGGATGCTGAAAAAGGGATTCATCATGTCGTTGCCGCTTCGGCCGTTGGAATGCCGGAGCCTGGTCCGGCCCAGGACGCCCAAAAGGTCGGCGACGGCGTCAGGACGGGCTACGCAGTATCTCCAATTCGCGTCCGTAAGGCCCTCGGTCGTCATGCCCCCGGCGGAAAACCGCATATTCGGCTTCAAGCTCGAGCCGCTGATCCAATAGGCCAAGGCCACGCGCCAAAGCCTCGGCGACCGGGCGGGACCCTCGATCTTGCTCAGTTCTCGCGCCGCGAACTCGCAGAGGGGCAGGTTGCCGGTGGCGGTGTCATTCCAAGACCGCCGGAACTGGCCGTCGGCCTTCGCGAACTGCTCGAGAGTGATATTCCACGTCTTCGGATTGTGCGCTCGCCAGATATTGCAGATTTCGCGGGCGTCCTGCGCCCAGGGCTCCTGCGCGACCGGCTTGCCTACGACAGCCGCGACGTCCTGCGCCGGCGGCAAGTCCTGGATGCCCGTGAAAGAGAAATCAGGCAGGCCTGAAGCCGCCGCCTGGACGGGAAGGATCAGACCCAGAGCCGCCACCAGCATCCAGTTCCACATGCGCATATCATGGCTTAAAGGACCGCAGCCGAACAGAGCCTTAGGTCCTAGCGCAAACTGGGCCCAAAGTCTCACGCGGCCGGCGCCTCGGCCGGCCGGGAATGCTTCAGGAAGGCGCCGTCCCGGTACTGCGCGAAGGCGGCCTTGAGCTCATCCTGCGTGTTCATTACGATGGGCCCGTACCAGGCGACGGGCTCCGCGAGGGGCCGGCCCGAGACCAGCAGGAAGCGCACTGGAGAATCCTCCGCCGCGATCTCCACGCCCTCGCCGGGACGGTCGTAAAGCACCAGGCTGCCGCGCCCGGCCATGCACTCCCGGCGCGTGTCCCACCAGCCGGCGCCCTTGGCTTCATGCGCGAAGGCGTCGCGCTCGCGGTCGAAGTACGCCCGGCCCGACAGGACGTAGGCGAAGGCGGCGCGCCCGGGCGAGATCGTCCGCCTAAAGACCCCTCCCGCCGGGACGCTGACGTCGAGGTACTCCGGCTCGGTCACGATGCCCCGCACCGGCCCCGCCACCTTGTCCACGACGCCGCAAACGACCTTTACGACGGCCCCCGAGCTTTCGACCGCGGGGATGGCCCCCGCCAGGACCTCCCGGTAGCGCGGCTCCATCATCTTGTGCGAACGCGGCAGGTTGACCCACAGCTGGAGCCCCCACTGGCGCCCGGAAGCGGCCGGCTTGGGCATCTCCTGGTGGATGATGCCCCCGCCCGCGGTCATCCATTGCACGTCGCCGGAATGGATGACTCCCTTGTTGCCGAGGCTGTCGCCGTGCTCGACCGCCCCCTCCAGGACATAGGTGACGGTCTCTATGCCCCGGTGGGGATGCCAGGGGAAGCCCGCGATATAGTCCTTGGGATCGTCGTTGTCGAAATCGTCGAGCAGCAGGAAGGGATCGAGGCGCGGCGCCTGCTGGAAGCCGAAGGCCCGGCGCAGTCTGACGCCGGCGCCATCCAGGGTCGGCTGGCTCTTCCAAACGGAGGCTATCTTCCTGGGCTGTTTCATGCCTCCCATGATAGCTCGGGGGCGCGCCGCCGGGGAGAGTCCGTCGGTCCGGATCAGAAATGCTCGCGCAGGTCCGAGAAGCGCTCCAGCCTGAGCAGACGGCGCCGCGCTCGGGCCGGCCGCGCCAGCTCCTCGCGCTCCAAGGCCCAGGTATGGGGATGGGGGATGAAGACCGCGTTGAGGCCGGCGGCGAGCGCGGGATTTATATCCGACCGGGGGCTGTTGCCCACCATCCAGGAATCGACCCCGCGCAGGTCGTGGCGGCGCGCCAGGGCCCGATAGACCGCGGCGTCCTTCTCCGGGACGATCTCTACCGCGGAAAACCATTTCCGCAGGCCCGAGGCCGCGACCTTGCGCGCCTGCTCCCGCGGATTGCCCTTGGTCAGGAGCATGAGGCGGTGGCGGCCGCTAAGGTAGGCCAAGGTGGCCGGGACGCCCGCGATGAGTTGGAAGGGATGCTCCGCCACCGACCGACCCAGGCCGGCGATGGCTCGCCGCGCGGCCGGACCGGGCGGACGGCCGGAAAGGGCTTGGTAAACGGCCAGCAAGGCCCGGACGAAGCTGTCCGCTCCATAGCCGTGCCTGGCCACGCACTCGCGCTCCTGCGCGTAGAGGCTGCGGCGCACCTGCTCCGGCGACAGGGTCCCGTGCTCCAGCAGGGCGATGAACTTGTCGATGGCGCGCTCGAAAAAGACGTTGTTCTCCCAGAGCGTGTCGTCCGCGTCGAAAAGCAGGGTCTGGGCGCCCGGGAATTTGTCCACGGCATATTATCCTATGCCGCGAGACCCGGGCGCAAGGCGTCAGAACAAAATGGCAGTGCGGCTGCCCCATACGCGCGGCCCCTCGCGGCTGGAGAAGCCGGCCGCGGACGCGGCCAAGACGGTTGGCTCGAAACGGCCTAGGCCGACCTCGAATTTGGGCTCCGCGAGCAGCAGCAGCCCCTGGGGTTTGAGGACCGCGCGCATTTCTCTAAAAAATACGTTCTGGTCCGGCAGTTCATGGACCACGGCAAAGGCCAGGACGAAGTCGACTTGCCCGGCGAGGCCGTCCAGGGCCCCGGGTCCCGCCAAGCGAGTCTCAACGCGCTGCCCCAGGCCCGCGGTCCGGACGCGCCGGCGCAGGCCCTCCAGCATGCGCGGCTGCAGATCGACGCAGACCACGCGGCCTTGGGGCCCGACCAGGCGGGCCAGCTCCAGGGTAAAGAAGCCCATGCCCGGCCCGGGCTCGAGCACGGTCATGCCGTCCTTTACGAACGGCGCGAGCAGGGCGGCCGGGTCCTGGAGCAGACGCCGCAACGGCGACGCCAGCAAGGGCCCGAGCCACCAAGGGCAGACCAGGCTCATCGCGGCGGCCTCATCCGCCGCCAATCGTAACAAACGTCCCGGCGGTCCTGCTAGGCCGGCACCCTGGCCAGGCGCGAGGCCAAGGTCGCGACGTGGCGCCCCTGGAACCGGGCGGCATCGAGCTCGTTGGCGCTGGGCATGCGCTCGCCCTTGACCCCGGCGATGGTGGAAGCCCCGTAAGGCGAGCTGCCGGTGATCTCGTCGTTGCGCATCTGGCCTTGGAAAGTATAGGGCAGGCCGGCCACGACCATGCCCTGGTGCAGAAGCGTGGCGTGGAAGGTCAGGATGGTGCTCTCCTGGCCGCCGTGCTGGGTATTCGAGCTGGTAAAGACGCTGGCCAACTTGCCGACGAGTTCGCCCTTGAGCCAGAGCTGGCCGGTGGAATCCAGGAACTGGCGCATCTGCCCGCACATGTTGCCGAACCGGGTCGGCGTGCCGAATATAATGGCCTCGGCCTCGACCAGGTCCTTGAGCGTGCAAATGGGGACATTGGCCATGGACTTTTGAGCGTTGGTCGCTCCCATCTTCTCCAGGATCTCCGGCGAGAGGGTTTCCGGGACTCGGCGCAGCACGGGAGTGGCGCCGGGGACCTCCTGGACGCCCTTGGCGACGGCCTGGGCCATGCGGTGGATGTGTCCGTACATCGAGTAGTAAGCGATGAGGATGTTCATGGGTTTTGCCTCCTGTGGTCCCGGCAATATAGCAAGTCGAGGTCAAAGCCGGGTCAACTAATGGTCCCGCTTTGAGGTCGCTTGCGACCTCACACATGCGGCCTTCTTTGGTATCATGGACGACGCCATGACCGTATCCTCGCACCTCACCCCCGAACCCGAACGCCGCCTTTGGCTGCTTCTCAACAGCGTTCGCCGCGCCCGCAACGGCCTCGACGCCAGGACCGGCGGCCTCACCGCCTTCGTCGCGCTCCAACTGGCCAGCCTCCAGTTCCTGGCCCCCGGCGGCATAACCGGCCTCATCGCCCTGGCTGGCCTGGGGACCGCCCTCATCCTGGGCGTGCTGGCCTACTATCCCTTCTCCGGCGTCCCCGGTTCCCGCAGGGAAGCCCCGACCCCGGCCGACTGCTTCCTCAGCCCCCGCGACCTGGCCAAATACTCCCACAACGAACTGATCTTGCGCCTGGAAAAATACCTCGGCGGCGGAGTCACCGCCACCCCCTACCACGAGGACCTCGTCGGACAAATAGTCACCAGCGCTCGGGTCGTCAGGAGAAAGGAGACGCTGTTCCGCGCGGCCTGCGTCGCGGCCGTTATCGGACAGTTCGGCTGGCTGGGACGGCTGATCCGAGGCTAGGCTTTCTTCCGGCGCTGGGGCTGGTCCGCGACCTCCAGTTCGATGCCTTCCACGCCGCGGCCGCCGCTCAGACGGCCGAGCTCCCCGCATTTGGGGCACACCGCCACGGGCATCGGGTCGTGATGGTCGACGTCGTCTAGCGGCCGGCCGCTGAAGCCGCAGGGGCATTTTAAAACCGCCGGGATCACTTCCAGCTCAAGATTGGCTCCCTCCAAAACGCCGCCTTGGGACTCGACGGCGAACATCTGACGGAAGGATTCCTCGCCATGAAGCTCCAGGGCCCCTACCTTCAAGGCCACCGACTTCACCGCGCCCTTCCTGGTCACGCCCTGGGCCGAAAGCTGCTCCGTGATGGACTTGACCACGTTCTTGATCAGGGCTAGCTCGTGCATGGCCGCAACCCCCATTCCTGCGTCAAAATGCGCCTGGCCTCGGCCACGAAGGCGGGCAGGAATTGCCTGGCCTGCTCCGTCAAGGTGTCCCGGAACCGGGTCGGGTCCTGCACTTCCATGGCCACCACGCGAAGGTGGCGCGGAAAAACCAGTCCCAGCCTCTCGGCCAGCTCCAAAACGTGCGGCAGGCCGGCCGCATGCTGGTTGGGCGCGACCAACCGCTTGAAATCGTCGCGGTCCCAGGACAGCACCGTCCCCGGCGGGCACTTGCCCGTGGCCACGGCGTCCAGGATCAAGGCGCGCTCGCAGCCCTCCAGGTGGTCGAGCAAGGCCAGGCCCGACTCGGGGGATTCCACCACCTCGACCTCGGGGCCGAACTCCTTCCGGATGGCCCGGGCCGCGTGGAAGCCCACGCCGTCGTCGCCCAGGATGTCGTTGCCCAAGGCCAGGACTACGGTGCGCATTTCAACTCCATAAACGACGACGGATATCGCTCCCCAACGGAATGAAAGCCCCCCTCAAGGGGGGCTTTCAGACTCGGCGCCTACGGCGCCGAGTTCGCTAACGGCGACGGCTAACGACGAATCTCCTTGATTACGCCGCCCTTGAGGTCGCGCAAGGTCACCACCAGGGGCATCTCCCCCGGCAGAGTGTGCGTGGCGCAGCCGAAGCACGGATCGTAGGCCCGGAAGGCCATCTCGACCTTGTTGAGCAGGGCGTCGGAGACGTTGCCCTTGGAGATCAGGCCCTTGGCGGCCTTGTCCACGCTCATGGCGATGCGCGCGGAGTTGCCGATGGTAGCCACGATGAGGTTGGTCCGGCGCATGAGGCCCCGCTCGTCGGTCTCGTAGTGATGGAACAGGGTTCCGCGCGGCGCCTCGACGACGCCCACGCCGACCTTCGGGGTCTTGGTCGGGAGGGTCCTGAACTCCCGGCTCGTGATCTCGGGGTCGTTCACGAGCTTGACCAGAGTCTCCGCGGCCTGGATCATCTCGATGACGCGGGCGTAGTGGTTGGCCAGGGTGTGGTGCACCGGCTTGCCGCCCAGGACTTTGAAGTACTCCTCGTAGGCCTTCTGCGCCTCGGGGGTGGCCATGCCCTCGGCGGCGTTCAAGCGCGCCATGGGGGCCACGGCGTAGACGCCCGACTGGGAGCCGTCCTGGAAGCCCTTCCAGCCCACGTTCTTAAGGAACGGGAACTTGATGTAGGTCCAGGGCTCGACGTGCTCGTTGATGTGCTCCAGGTATTTCCGGGCGGGGAACTTGGCGTACTCCTTGCCCTCCGGAGTCACCACGCGCACCTGACCGTCGTAGAAGTTGACCTTGTTGTCCTTGTCCACCAGGCCCATGTAGTAGGTCTTGTGGGTGAAGGCCTCCGAGGTGATGAGCTTGACGTAGGCGTCGTTCTTGAGGACGATGTCCTTGAAGACCTGGAGGGTGAACTTGGCGAACTCCCGGCCGTCCTTGGCCACTTCTTTGAACTGAGGGATCTGCTACGGGGTGATGGCCTTGGCCACGCCG
>JAQUMZ010000135.1:0-3362 GCA_028717865.1 Elusimicrobiota bacterium
TGCTCTTCCGATCTCTCGCCGATCGCGAGCTCGGCCACGCTGCGCGTGTTGCTGTAGGGGGCGTTGAAGACCGCCACGCCCAGGTCCGTGCAGGCCTCGAGATCCACGTTGTCGGTGCCGACGCAGAAGCAGCCCACGGCCAGCAGCCCCGGCGCGCCGCGCAGCAGTTCGCGCGTCACGGGGGTGCGCGAGCGCACGCCCAAAAGGGCGGCCCCCGCGAGCCGGCGCGCCAAACGCCCGGGGGGCTCGGCGCCGGGAACGGCCGCGACCGAGAAGCCGGCCTGCGCCAGGACGCGCCCCGCGTCGGGATGAATGCTTTCCAGAAGCAGCGCCTTCGACTGGGCCATTTTTCATATGATACCTAATATGCCCAAGCCGAAGCCCGATTCCAGCCCCGCGCCCCTGCCGGCGGGGATGCAGTTGCGCAACAGCCTGTCCGTGGACGGCATCCAGCGGTCCTTCCTGGAGAACCGCGTATTCTCCCAGGCCAAGGACGAATACACCGCCACGCCCCACGACAACTTCATGTCCGCGGCCTTCACCATCCGGGACCGGATGATGGAGCGCTGGATCACGACCCAGCAGCGCTACCACAAGCAGAACCTCAAGCGGGTCTATTACCTGTCCATGGAGTTCCTGATCGGACGCCTGCTCATGCACGCGGTGCTCAACCTCGACGTGGAAAAACCGATCCGGGAGGCCCTGCGGGGCTTCGGGCTGGAGCTCGAGGACCTGGCCGAGCAGGAGGCGGACGCGGGCCTCGGCAACGGCGGCCTGGGCCGGCTCGCGGCCTGCTACATGGACTCCATGGCCACGCTGGGCGTGCCGGCGGTCGGCTACGGGATCATGTTCAACTACGGGATCTTCCAGCAGAAGCTCGTCAACGGCGGCCAGGTCGAAGCCCCGGACAACTGGCTGCGGCTGGGCACGCCCTGGGCCATCGAGCGGCCCGAATACACCATACGGGTCCGCTTCGGCGGCCGGACCCGCTCCGTGCGGGACCAGGGCGGACGCCTGCGCACGACCTGGCTGGAGACCGAGGACGTCCTGGCCATCCCCTACGACGTGCCCGTGCCGGGCTACCGCAACGACGTCGTCAACACCCTGCGCCTCTGGTCGGCCCGCGGCACCCAGGACTTCGACCTGGAGTACTTCAACCACGGCGACTACCTGAAGGCCTACGACCGCAAGATCGCCTCCGAGAACATCTCCAAGGTGCTCTATCCCAACGACAAGGTCTCCGCCGGCGTGGAACTGCGCCTCAAGCAGGAGTATTTCTTCGCGGCCGCCTCCCTGGCCGACATCGTGCGCCGCTTCCTGACCCACAACCGCGACTTCAAGGACTTCCCCCACAAGGTCGCCATCCAGCTCAACGACACCCACCCCGCCATCGCGGTCGCCGAGCTCATGCGCATCCTTCTCGACGAGGAGGGGCTGGAGTGGGCCGACGCCTGGGACATAACGACCCGCACCTTCGCCTACACCAACCACACCCTCATGCCTGAGGCCCTGGAAACCTGGGAGACCTCCCTGCTGGGGCGGCTGCTGCCGCGCCACCTCGAGATCATTTACGAGATCAACGCGCGCTTCCTGCGCGAGGTCGCCGACCGCCACCCCGGCGACCTGGACCGCATGCGCCGGATGTCGCTGGTCGACGAGAACGGGCCCAAGCGCATACGCATGGCCTACCTCTGCGTGCTGGCCAGCCACTCCGTCAACGGCGTCTCGGAGCTGCACTCGCGGCTGCTGCGGCAGACCCTGTTCAAGGATTTCGACGACCTGTTCCCCGGGAAGTTCAACAACAAGACCAACGGCGTGGCCCCGCGGCGCTGGCTGCTGGAGGCCAATCCGCGCCTGTCCCAGCTCGTCACCGAGGCCGTGGGCGAGAGCTGGCCCACGAACCTCGAGCGCCTGAGCGGCCTGCTCGCCCGCCAGGACGACCGCGCCTTCCAGGAGCGCTGGCGGCGCGTCAAGCTGGACAACAAGCGCGACCTCGCCCGGGTCATCCGCGCCGCCAACGGCCTGGCCGTGGACCCCGAATCGCTCTTCGACGTGCAGGTCAAGCGCATACACGAGTACAAACGGCAGCTCCTCTTCGCGCTCTTCCTCATCCACCGCTACCTGCTCATCAAGGCCAACCCGAACGCGGAGTTCCTGCCCCGCACGGCCATCATCGGCGGCAAGGCCGCCCCCGGCTACTGGATGGCCAAGCACATCATCAAGTTCATCAACTCGGCGGCCGCCGTCATCAACGCCGACCGCCAGGTCGCGGGCCGGCTCAAGGTGGTCTTCCTGGAGGACTACCGCGTCAGCCTGGCCCAGAAGGTCATCCCCGCCGCCGAGCTCTCGGAGCAGATATCCACGGCGGGGACCGAGGCCTCGGGCACGGGCAACATGAAATTCATGATGAACGGGGCCCTGACCATCGGAACCCTCGACGGCGCCAATATCGAGATCGCGGAAGAGGCGGGCGAGGAGCACGCCTTCATCTTCGGGCTCAAGGCCGACGAAGCGGCGGCGCTGCGCGCCGCGGGCTACCGGCCCCGCGAGTGGCTCGACCGCGTCCCCGGCCTGCGCGAGACCTTCGCGCTGATCGAAAGCGGCCATTTCTCCCAGGTGGAGCCGGGGCTGTTCAAGCCCATCTTGGACAACCTGCTCGGCGAGGACCCCTTCCTGGTCCTGGCCGACTTCGGGGAATACCTCATCACCCAGCAGGAGGTCGAGCGCCGCTACCTCGACCGCCGGGCCTGGACGCGCTCGTCGATCGTCAACGTGGCGCGCTCCGGACGCTTCTCCAGCGACCGCAGCATCCGGGACTACGCCCGCGACATCTGGCACGTCGGGGCCGGAAGGGAGGTCCGCGCCCGACCGTAGGGCGGGTGCGGCCCCCCGGCGCCGACCGTCCCGTCGGCGCCGTTCCGTTGTTGCCCCCCATGATAGGGGCAAGGTTTCAAGGCCATCCGTTCGCGAGGTTCGCGCCCTACCGAAGGTAGGGTGCGAACCCCGGCGCCGACACTCCGGTCGGCGCCGCTTCCGTTGTTCGTTTTGAAATAAATAGCCCCGTGGTTGGCCAAGAACAGGCGCCAGGCTTCTCCGGTAACGTCTGGGCGCTAAGAACAGGTGCCAGGCTTCTCCGGTAACGCCTGGGATGAACCTTGAAGCCTGGCACCTACGGGCTGCGGCGAAGCCGCAGCCCGCCGGCGGGCCAGGACGCTGTGGCGCCGGCCGTAGGCGAAGTAGATGACGAAGCCCAGGGCGAGCCACACGACCAGGCGCAGCCAGTTCTCCACGGGCAGGGAGAACATGAGCAGGGCGCAGAGGACGATGCCCAGTATGGGAACCAGCGGCACCATGGGGCAGCG
>JAQUMZ010000135.1:3372-7110 GCA_028717865.1 Elusimicrobiota bacterium
AGCGGAAGGGTCGCGGGGCGCCGGGCTCGATGCGGCGCATGACGAGCACGGCGGCGCAGACGATGACGAAGGCGAGCAGGGTGCCGATGTTGACCAGTTCCGCCAGGACCCGCAGCGGCACGAAGGCGGCCAGCAGGCCCACCACCAGGCCGGTCAGCATCGTGGATTTATACGGCGTCCGGAACTTCGGGTGCACGGCCCCGAATATGCTCTCCGGGACCATGCCGTCGCGCGCCATGGCCAGGAAGACCCGGGGCTGGCTGAGCATGAGCACCAGCAGAACCGAGGTGATGCCGGCCATGGCGCCCAGGGCGATGAGGAACTGCGCCCAGGGCAGGCCCACCTGGCGGAAGGCGTCGGCCACGGGCGCGTTGATGTCTATGCGGTCGTAGGGCACCATGCCGGTGAGCACGGCCGAGACCGCGATATAGAGAACCGTGCAGAGCACGAGCGAGGTCACGATGCCGATGGGGACGTCCTTCTGGGGGTTCTTGGCCTCCTCGGCGTGGGTGGAGACCGAGTCGAACCCGATATAGGCGAAGAAGATCATGGCCGCGCCGGCCAGCATCCCCAGCGGCGCCCCGCCGGAACCGGACTGGCCCACCACGGTCTTGCCGAAGAAGCCCACGCCGCTCAGGCCGAAGGGCGCGAAAGGGACCCAGTTGGCGGGATTGATATAGAACGCTCCGACGATGATGACGAAAAACACGATCGCCACCTTGACTAGGACCATGGCGGTGTTGATCGAGGCGCTCTCCCGGATGCCCACGATCAGTATGGCGGTGATGATGCCCGCGATGACCATGGCCGGGACGTCGAGGACCGCGCCCGTGGGCACCAGGGTCCCCAGTTGCTGGCTGACGTCGAACGGCGCGATGGACAGGGAGAACGGGATCTTAAAGCCGAATATCCCGATGAAGTTCTGGAAGTAATGCGACCAGCCGTGGGCCACGGTGGCCGAGGCCACGGTATACTCCAGGATCAAGTCCCAGCCGATGATCCAGGCGAAAAGCTCGCCCAGGGTCGCGTAGGCGTAAGTGTAGGCCGAGCCGGCCACGGGCGCCATGGAGGCGAACTCCGCGTAGCAAAGCGCCGAGAAGATGCAGGCCAGGCCCGCGACCACGAAGGACAGGATCAAGGCGGGCCCGGCCTTGTCGTGGGCGGCCACTCCGGTCAGGACGAATATCCCCGTGCCGATGATGCAGCCCACGCCCAGGGAGGTCAGCTGCACGGGCCCGAGTATGCGGCGCAGGCGGTTTTCCCCGGCCATCTCCTCGAGCAGCAGGCTCAGGGGCTTACGCGCGAAAAGATGCTTGAACATGGCGCTCCTCGGCTCTCGGGATGATCTTGAACGCCCGATAATTGTATCAAGAATTGCCGGCACGCGCCTTTAAACCGTGACCGTCATCGCCAGCCGGTCGCCGGCGAAGCGCCGTCCCGGCAGGCTGCAGGAGACCACGATGGTTTCTCCGCGCCGCGCCACGCCCAAACGCGCGGCCGCCCGGCGCGAGGCGGCCAGCACTCCCTCCAGGCCCCGCCCCAATCCGCGCTCGACAAAGGCGCGCACGCCCCAGAAAAGGCTCAGGCGGGACTCGTTTCCCGGCGCGCAGAGGGCCACGATCGGGCAGCGCGGCCGCAGACGGCAGACGCAACGGGCCGTGTGGCCCGTGAAGGTCGGCACGACTATGGCCTTGGCGCCTATCCCCTCCGCCAACGCCACGGCCGCGGCCGCTATGGCCCGGGCCTTGGCCGTGGCGAATCCGTGGTCGAATCCCAGCTCCGGACGCAGGTGCCCCTCCGCCTCCCGGGCCACGGCGGCCAGGGCCGCCACGGCCTCGCGCGGATATTTCCCCACCGCGGTCTCCCCCGAAAGCATCAGCGCGTCGGCGCCGTCCAGCACCGCGTTGGCGATATCGGACAGCTCCGCGCGGGTGGGACGGGGGCTGGACGTCATAGACTCCAGCATCTGCGTGGCCACGATGACCGGCCGGCCCTGCCGGCGGCACTCGGCGATTATTTCCTTCTGGGCGAAGGGCACCCGCGCGAAAGGCAGCTCCAAGCCGAGATCGCCCCGGGCCACCATGACCGCGTCCGACTCGCGCACGATGGCGGGCAGGGCCTGCATGGCCGAAGCTCGCTCGATCTTGGCCACCAGCAGCGGCTTGACCCGCGCGCCGGCGACCGCGCGGCGCGCGGCGCGCATGTCCGAAGGCCCGCCCACGAAGGACACGGCGACGAAGTCCACTCCGGCCTTGAGACCGAAGGCCAGGAAGCGCCGGTCCCGGGCCGTAAACGCGGCCACCCCGGCCGCGCCTCCCGGGATATTGACCCCGCAGCGCGAGCGCACCAAGGCGCGCGATAGGGACCGGCAAAGAGCCGCGTCGCCGCGCACGGCCTCCACGCGCAGGCGCGCGCTCCCGTCGGCCAGCCACACGTCGGCGCCGGGCTTGAGCCCCCTGAGCGGACGGCGGTCCGGAAAAGGCAGGTGCTTGAAGCCGCGGCGGGGCCGAACGGACAAGGCGATCGGTTCGCCCGGATAAAGCTCCAGCGCCCCTCCCGGGAAATCGCCCGCGCGCAGCTTGGGACCGGGAAGATCCTGCAGCATGCCGATGCCGCGGCCGCTCTTCCGGGCGCAATCGCGCACGAGACGGATGGCGGCGCCGTGTTGGGCGAGGTCTCCATGGGAGAAGTTCAGGCGCGCCACGTCCATCCCCTCCGCGATGAGCTTGAGCAAAACGCCCTTCCGGGCGCTCGCGGGGCCGAGCGTGCAGACGATGCCGGTCTTGTTCCACATATGCGAAAGAGTCTACAAACCTTCCCGGATTGAATTCAGCTTTTAAGCGCGGCGCGCAAAAGCTCGAGCCCCTGCCGGTGGATGCCCGGGCGCTTGGACTCGCGCGGGCCGGCGATGTTGAGCGTGCCGGGACGGACTTCCTTCAAGAATTCGCGGACCTCGGCCGCGGCCTGAGCCGCGGACAGCCGCTCCAAATCCACGGTCCGGCACGGCTTGCCCAAACGGCGGCAGACGGTTGTCGTCAACAGGGTCCCGCCCGATAGCGGCCCGCGGTGGATCACCAGCGTGGCGTCGGAAGCCGCTACGTTTCGCTCGGTGCGCGCGGCGTAATCCGGGGAGGCGCCCTCCTCGACCGGATAGCGCTCGGGGATGCGGCCATCCTCGGCCAGACGCCCCTTGGGCACCGCCCCGCCGCAAGGGATACCCGCCTCCAGGGCGAAGTCGAGCGCGGCCCGATCCACGCCGGTCTGGCCTCCCGACACGATCCGAGACGGGATCACTCGAGCGAAAGCTCGACCTTCACGTCCGGATGCAGGCTGGCGCTGACCGGACAGGCGCGTATGCAGGCCTTGAGCTTCTCCTTCTGGGCCGGGCTCAAGCCGGGAGGAAAGACCAGGCGCCCCCGGAAACGGCCCACGCGCCGCGGCGAGGCCTGCATCTCCTTCTCCAGCGAGATGCTGGCACCCGAAAGGTCGAGTCCGTCCTTGGCCGCGGCCTTGGCCATGATGGTCAAGATGCAGGAGGCCAGGGACGCCCCCAGCAAATCGGTGGGCGAGAAAGTCCGGCCCCGGCCGCCGTTGTCCACCGGCAGATCCGTGGTCATGGAATTGCCGCTGGGCCCGTGGACCAGCTCCACGGTGTCGTCGCCCCGATAACGCGCCTCGATTTTCACGGACATGGCCGCCTCCCGCCCGACGCCGGGCGACGATATGATATCAAAGCGG
>JAQUMZ010000136.1 GCA_028717865.1 Elusimicrobiota bacterium
GAGCGCTTCCTGCCCGACAAGGCCATCGACCTCATCGACGAGGCGGGCTCGCGCGCGCGCCTGCAAAGCACGCAGACCCCGCCCCAGTTCAAGGACAAGGAGGCCGAGATCGAGAAGGTGGTCAAGGAGAAGTCCGCCGCCATCTCCGGGCAGGAGTACGAGAAGGCCGCCCGCCTGCGCGACAAGGAGAAGGACCTGCGCAAGGCCCTGGAGGACCAGAAGAAGAAGTGGCGCGAGAAGCGCGACCAGGCCACGCCCGCGATCACGGCCGAGGACGTGGCCGTGGTGGTGTCCAAGTGGACGGGCGTGCCGGTGACTTCCCTGACCGAGTCCGAGACGGACAAGCTGGTGCGCATGGAGGAGATCCTGCACAAGCGCATCATCGGCCAGCACGAGGCCATCCGCGTCATCTCCCAGGCCATCCGGCGCTCGCGCGCGGGGCTCAAGGAGCCCAAGAAGCCGATCGGCTCCTTCCTGTTCCTGGGGCCCACGGGCGTGGGCAAGACCGAGCTGGCCCGGGCCCTGGCCGAGTTCCTCTTCAACAACGAGGAAGCGATCGTGCGCATCGACATGTCCGAGTACATGGAGAAGTTTGCGGTCTCGCGCCTGATCGGCGCGCCTCCGGGCTATGTGGGCTACGAGGAGGGCGGCCAGCTGACCGAGGCCGTCCGGCGCAAGCCCTACTCCGTGGTCCTGCTCGACGAGATCGAGAAGGCCCATCCGGACGTCTTCAACATCCTGCTGCAGGTGATGGACGACGGCATCCTCAACGACAATCTGGGCCACAAGGTGAGCTTCAAGAACACCGTGGTCATCATGACCTCCAACGTGGGCGCCCGCCTGATCTCGCGCGGCAAGTCGCTGGGTTTCATGGCCCCCGATGAGAAGCAGGACGAGCGCGACTACAAGAAGATGAAGGAGACGGTGATGGAGGAGGTCAAGCGGGTCTTCAATCCCGAGTTCATCAACCGCATCAACGAGATCATAGTCTTCCATTCGCTCAACGAGGGCGAGATGCGCGACATCCTCAAGCTCATGCTCACCCGGGTGCGGGCCAAGATCGAGGTGCAGAACTACAAGATAGAGTTCACGCCCGCGGCCGAGAATTTCCTGCTCAAGACCGGCTTCGATCCGAACTACGGGGCGCGGCCCTTGCAGCGCACCATCCAGCGCCTGGTGGAGGATCCCCTGGCCGAAGAGATACTCATGAAGCGCTTCGGAGCGGGCGGCACGATCCGCGTGGATTGCGAGCCCGAGGGCGAGGGCAAGATCGTTTTCAAGGGCCAAACCCCGGTCGAACCGACCAAGTAAATCTTCGGCGGAGGCGCTGGCGATGAATCGGCGCGAGGAAGGGCCGTCGGTCCCGGCCGCGGCGCCCGTCAGGCGCCTGGGCGCGGGTTCGCGCGCCCGGCTCGACCGGTTCGACGTCCTGCTGGCGGCTTCCATGCTGGTCGTACTGGGCGCCTACGCCCTGGGCTTCCGCCTGGACTGGTCCGCGGAGCCGGCGCTCAATCTCAACGAGGAGGAGGAAACGGCGGAGGCGGAAATCGCGGCGCCCGCCGCCGTCGGAGAGAAGCCCCCCGCGCCGGTCATGGCTCCGGCCCCGCCGCCGGCCTGGACGCCCAGCGCCGAGGAGACGGAATGGGAGCGCATGGCGGCCGCGCTGGCCAAACAGGCGGCCCGGCATCCGGGCCGCGTCTCCATCGTGCTCAAGGATCTCGGCACGGGGCGCGGCTGGCTCTACCATCCCGACGATCTTTTCCCGGCCGCGAGCCTCATCAAGGTGCCCGTGATGATCGCGGCGCTCTACCGGATCAACGAGGGCGGGCTGTCGCTCGGCGACCGCCTGGTCCTGCGCCGGCGCACGCGGGTCGGCGGTTCGGGCTCCCTCAAATGGCGGCCGGACGGGACCCGGGTGAGCGTCGAGGAACTCCTGACCCGGATGATAAACGAGTCCGACAACACCGCGACGTCGATGCTGCTCGACGCCATGGGCATCGGCTACGTGCAGGGGCAGTTCCCGCGCATGGGGCTGCTCTACACGGGGATTTATCCCGAGGGGATGAGCATCAAGGGCGGCCGCGTGTCGCACGAGAACTACACCACGGCGCGCGAGATGACCATGCTGCTGGAGAAGATATACCGCGGCGAGGCCGTGGACAAGTACGCCAGCAGCCTCATGATGGGCATTCTCAAGCGCCGCAAGGCGGTGCCCTCGCGCCTGGCCAAGGGCCTGCCCCGGGGCTGGGAGATCGCGCACAAGACGGGCCTGCTGCGCATGGCCTGCCATGACTCGGCCATCTTCTTCACCCCGCACGGCGACTACGCGATGACGGTCCTGACCGGCCGCAACCGTTCTTATTCGGAGGCCAAGGACTTCATCAGCGCCCTGGCCAAGACCACCTTCCGCTACTACACCGGCGCCGACCGCCTGGCGCGCCGCGGCAAGGGGCGCAACCAACTGGCTTCGCGCTGAGCGTATCCGCGGCACGGCGATTGCTCCGCATGCTTCGCCATGCGCCGCGATATCGTCCTGAGGCTCCGCATCGGCCGCCGGGGCCTGGCCATCCTTCTGGCCGTGTTCCTGCTGCCCGGGGTTTGGGAGGCCATGTCGGAGACGCTGACCATGACCACCTACTATCCCTCGCCCGCGGGCTTCTACAAGACTTTGACCACGACCGCCCGGACCATATTGGCGCGCGGCGCCGGAGGCGCGGTCGGCATCGGCACCACCGATCCGGGCTCGGCTAAGCTGGCGGTCATGGGGGGCGGCGTGGGCATCGGGACGAACAGCCCCTCGGCCCAGCTCGACGTGCGCGGGACGGTCAAGGTTTCCGGGGCGCTCGCGGCGGATGGCCAGATCGCCGGGGCCGACGTCCTGGCGGCGGGCCGCAGCGTGGTGGCCGAAATAGCCTGCGGCGCGGGCCTCGACTGCAAAAAGACCGGCAACAGCGTGACGATCAACCTGCTTGATCCGGGATGCCGGTCGGACGGCACCTGCAACGCCCCGGAGCCCAAGTGCGGGGCCACCGCCGTCGGAACCGACAACTGCGGAAACGCCTGCCAGCTCACGGGTCCGGCCTGCCGCTATCAATGCGGCTCCTGCTTGGCGGAATGGGCGCTCAACGCCTGCATATACGGCGCCGCCGGGGCCAATCCCTGGCGATGCGCTCAGGGGCATGGCGGCGCCCGCAGCCACATCTTCGGCGGTTCGGGCACGTGCTCGACGCCGACCTCGACGTACACCTATTCCTATACCACGTGCGATCCCGAGTATTTTAGCTCCAGTCCTTCATGCGTAAGCAAGAACTATTCCGTTTCCTGCACCGCGGCCAACACTCTTATCAAATGAGCGAAGGTACTCTCAAATGCGCTATTTCGTCTTGCTGGACGGGGCACTCCAGGGACCGCTGACCGCGGAGCAGGCCAGGGGCATGCCGGGATTCTCCGCGCAGACCCCAGTCTGCCGCGAGGACCGCGATGCCAAGCTCGGCGGCAATTGGACGGCGGCCGCGTATTGCCGGGGCCTGTTCGGACCTAACCGGACCCGGCGCGGTGTCGATGGAGGGGCCGCCCGCTACTGGCGCTGCGCCACGGCCCAGGCCCTGGCCGCCGACGCGCTCGCCGCGGCCGAACGGCGGGCCGCCGGCGGCAAAAGGAGCCGCACGCCGGCTTTCCGGGTCCCGCTGGCGGGAGCCGTATTGGCCTTGGCCGCGGCCGGAGCCTCGCGTTTGCCGACCGCCGGACCTCCGATCCCGTCTTTCGAGCGGCCGCGTGGCGCGCCGGCGGGTCCCGAATTGAGCCTGGCCCGGCGCCTGATCCCGGTTTGCGGGCCCGCCGCGGAGGAGTTGCGCGAGCGGCTCGTCCTGGTCCGCTCGGCGACTGGCCTGGAGGCGGTTCTTCCGGCCGACGGCCGCCGGCTCAAGGCGGACGTTCGTTTCGAGCTCGATGTCGAGCGGCAGGAGCTGCGGCCCATCGGCGATGAGGCGCGCCGCCTGCTCGACGAACGCTGGGGGTGCGGACGGACGTGAGCTCGCGCCGCGGGACGGTGCTCGTCGAGGTCGTCATCTCGATACTCGTCATCGCCGCGGCCGTTTCCGGCCTGGCGGGCGCGCTGCTGGCGGCGGCGGGGGCGCCGCGCCAAGCCGAGGTCCGGGAGCAGGCCGCGGCTCACGTCGCCGGCCTCATGGAGGAATTGCGATTCTACGTCACGCCGGAGCCTTTGCCGGATCCGGCCGCGCCCGACGGGGGTAACGGCGGCCATGATTGGAGGATTCGCGGGGACGCCTGCGGCTGTTGGGCGCTTCAGGAAGGCGTTCACGACGTCACCGGCCGCCTGCCCGCGCCGTTCCTGGAAGCCTGGAACGCCAGGATGCGCTACACCGTGGCCGTGGTCGCGGTCAACGGCGAGGAACTGCGCCGGGCGACCGTCAGTCTCGATTGGAGTCCGCCGCCGTGACGGCGGGTTTCGCCTTGGCGGAACTGGTGATAGCCGCGGGCTTGTTTTCCATGGTCGCGGCCGGTCTGCTGGCTTTCCAGTCCATGGTCCTGGGCGGCCGCGGCCGGACCCTGGCGGTTTCCGCGTTGGGGAACAACGTCACCATGGTGCGGCGGGCCTTCGCGGCGACGCTGCGCGGGTCTTCCTACGTGGCCCAGCCCGGCGCCGGGGCGGTCTCCGCGGTCCTCACCGTATTGAGCAACTGCGCCGACGACGGGGTTTCGCCGCTGGCGGCGGGCCCGATCGCGTTCGCGCACATTTGCGCCGAATCCGGCGGAGAAAAAATCTATCTATACCAGGGGCAGGCGCCCGTTCCGGAGATCCGATGCGGGGAAGAGGGCGGCGCGGATGTAGCGCGGACGCTCGTGGCCGGAGGCGGCGGGTTTTCCGTGCGCACCATCGGCTTCTCCCGTCCCTCCGACAATCCTGCCCTGGTCCGGCTCGACCTCCAACTGGCTCTAGAAGCGGCGGGGCTGCGCGAAGAGCGGAGCCTGGCCCTTCAGGGCGGCGTCAATCGGGCCATGGCGGATTAGCCGGTTTTTATCCGTGAGGCGATTGACAGGGACCGGAATAGGCGTTAAACTTCCGGTATTCGCCTCCGGCGAGGCGACCGCTTATGCGCTTTTATGTGCTTTTAAGCCAGGAAATCCTGGGGCCGCTGGCCGTAGACGAGATCAAGCGGCTGCCGGGTTTTTTGGGGACGACCCCGGCTTGCCCCGAGGATCGCGACCAAAACGTCGGCGCCAACTGGACGGCGGCCGCTTCATTTCCGGATTTGGCGGAGACGTCCGCGGGCGGCGGGCCGGGCGAGGACGCGGCCGGTGTCTTCTGGAGTTCGGCCGTCGCCAAGGCCCGCGCGACGGACACGCTCGCCGAGGCCAAACGGAGGTCTCTTGAAAAGGAACGGCGGCCGGCGGTTCCGCTTTACGCGTTTATTTTGGGGTTGTTCGTGATCGCGGCCGCGGCGGGCGGCGTCCTTTTTCATAATTCCGTATCCGATCGGACCGTTTCCAGCCGGCAGCCCGCCTTCGTCCAGCCTCCGGCCGGCCATGACCAGCCCGAGTTGCGCACGGCTGCGCGCATGATTCCCAGCTGCGTGCCCGAGGGCGCGGCGCGCGAGTTGCGCGAGCGCATCTCGGTGATCCGATCGGACGCGCGGACGGAAATAAGGATTCCGGCCGATGGCGGCGTCCTGGCGGAGGACGCGATATTCGAAGTGGACCCAAATCGGCAGGAGCTGCGGCCTCGCAACGAGGCCGCCCGCCTCTTCGTGGACATCCGCAAGGGGTGCGGCCGGCCATGAAACCGCGCAGCGGCGCGGCTCTCGTGGAGATCATCATCTCGATTCTCATCATAGCCTTCGGCGTGGCCGGCGTGGCCGGCACGCTGCTGATTTCATCGCGCGCGCCCAAGCAGGCCGAGGACAAGGAGCGCGCCGCGACGTACCTCTCCAGCCTGCTCGAGGAGCTGCGGACCTATGTTACCGCGGACACCGCGCACAACGACGACGCGCCCGAGCCGGATTGGAAACTCCACGGCGACGCCTGCGACTGCTGGGCGCTGAAGGCGGGCGAGCACGACGTTTCCGCCCGCTTGGACTCCGATTTTAAAGACAAATATAAGGCTAAGATGGCTTATACCGTGTCGCTTGTGTCCAAAAACGGGGAGGATATGCGTCAGGTGAAGGCGCAACTCGACTGGACTCCGCCGCAATGACGGCCATGCGAGTCGGGAAACGATCGCCGCGTCCGGGCTTCGCCTTAGTGGAGCTGTTGATCGCGATGGCTCTTTTTGCAATTATCGCGGTCGGGCTGCTGTCCTTCCAGTCCATGGTCCTGGGAGGTCACAGCCGCGCCTTGAACAGTTCCGCGCTGGGCAACAGCGTTACCGCGATTCGCCGAGCCTTCACGGTCGCCTTGCAGGAGGCTTCGTACGTATCGCTGCCCAGCGCGGGGAGTTCCGCTCCCGCCTTCACCGCTCTGAGCAATTGCGAGGACGACGGGGCGACGCCGTTGGCGGCGGGTCCGGCCGGGTTTTCCCACATTTGCTTGGATGCGGCCGGGAAAAATATTTTTATTTACCGGGGCGCGGCGCCCGTGCCCGCGATAGTCTGCGGGCAGGATCCCGGCGCGGGCGTTACGCGCGCGCTCGTGGCCGGAGGGCGAGGTCTTCGCGTGAATACCATCAGATTCAACCGGCCTTCTTCCGTCTTGGTCCAGCTCGACCTGGGCCTGGAGACGGTTCCCGCCGCGGCGGGCTTGCCGCCCGCCAGGAAGGATTTGCAGCTTCAGGGGGTCATCAGCCATGCCCTGGATTAAACGCGACTCCGCATTTTCAAAGCGGCGCGCTCGACGGGGTTCGTTCATGGCCTCCGCCTTGATGATGATCGTGTTCCTGGGCATTATCGCGGCTTTGATCCTCCGGCTCTCCTTCGGCCGCCATATCATGGTCAGCCGGGCCAACGCCTCGGAGAACATGCGGCAGTTGGGCCTGGCCGTGCAGAGCCAGGCGGCCGCCTGTCTGGAAGGGACGAATTTCGGCGGGGGCGCCTGCGACTTGGGGGCCGCGGCCGCCTGCATGCCCGCCAGCATCGAAGACGGGCGGGGCG
>JAQUMZ010000137.1:0-2667 GCA_028717865.1 Elusimicrobiota bacterium
AGATCATTCATGATCTCCCGGCGCGCCCACGGATCTATGATTCTTTTCAGCGAGTCGCCCGCGTACAAGTCGGCGTCCAGGCGCACCTTGCCGCCGCAGGTCCGGCAATACTTGAAAATGTTCCTTTGCATGACGACCTCGATGCCGTAGGCGCCCACGGCCTCCCGGTCGCAAGCCGCCTTGCCGGCCATCGGCCTGCCGCTGAGTATGCCCCGCACCTCGCGCCCGTCCTGGTCGAGGAAGGGCGTGGGGCAGACCACGTGCCGCCAGTGGCCGTGGTCCGGCTCGGTGTGCCGGGCCTCGTGGAACATATCCATCACCCGGGCGATCTGCGGCTGGGAGTAGGCGACGAAGTTGCGCGTCAGCCACATCTTCCACGGCCGGTGCCCGATCAGCACGTAGGCCATGGTCGTGGGATCGCTTTCCGCCTCGTCGAACCCAACGGCCTTTATCCGCGAAGCGAACCAGCGAAGGTAGGCGGGGCCGTCCACGGAGCCAAAAACCTCCCGATGCAGGCGCGAGGCTTGCTCCGCCTGGATGGAGCCCGCGAAATCCAGGTCCCGCGCCATCTGCTCCTTGACGGCGGCCGGGACGTTGGGATCGCACTCCGGCAGAGCGGCCGCGGCCGGCTCCGGCGCCCGACCGGCGCCGCTCTTCAGTACCGCCAAATCCCGACGCAACGGCTCCGGCAGGGCCGGGGCGAAGTCCCCCGCGCCGCACAGGCCCGCTAAACCGAAAACCAGGGCAAGCTTGATCATGATCCCTAGCGGTACAAATCGACGTAAATATCCCGGCGCGCGGCCGGGTCCACCATCCGCTTGAGCTGGTCGTCCGCGTAAAGGCCCGCGTCGAAACGCATCTTGTCCGTGCAGTTAACGCAATACTTGGAGATGTTCTTGAGCATGATCAGCGACGACCCGTAGGAGCCCAGGGGCGTGACGTCGCAGGCCCTTTCCCCGGCCAGGGACGCCCCGGTCCAGATGCTGCGGATTTCCTTTCCGCTCCCGTCCAGGAAGGGCTGGGGACACTTCGCGTGCCTCCAGTTGCCGTTCTCGGTCTCGGTGTGCCTGGATTCATGGAAGATGATCATAAGACGCGCAATCTGCGGATGGTGGAACTTGATGTAATTAGGGGTCAGCCACATCTTGGTCGGATTGCTGAAAGGGTATACGCACGCGACCGCATTGGAATCGCCGCAATTGCCGAGGCCCACGGCCTTGACTCTTTTTTCGAAGAACTCGCCGTAGACCCGGCCGTCGACGGCTCCGAATATCTTCTGGTGCAGGCGGGAACCCGCGGTCCCGCGCAATCTCTTTATAAATTTCAAGTCGGCGCGCAGCTGTTCCTGGATCTCGCCGGGGACGTCGGGGTCCATCGTGCAGCCCGAACCAAGCAGGCTCGCCCAACCCATGGCGCTCCCCCCATAGGCGACGGCCCCGAAAAACTCGGCGGCCCTCAGCGCGGCGCGCGGCACCCTGACCGTGCGCATGCCGTCCATGGTGAAAACCTCGCCGCTCACCACGTCGGCGGCCTCGGCGCTCCCCCGCAGCTCCGGCGTCACGCCGGGCATGAGGACGCCCGCCGCTCCCCCGTCGAAATCCGCGGCCCGAGGCGCCGCGGCGCGAACCGCGCCCGCCGCCAACGCGACGGCCAATACGGCAAAAGCTGATTTTTTAATCATGGGCTCTCCTCGAATGCCCAGATTCTAGCGCCCTGTCCGGATCAGGTTATGGGCTTAAGGGCCCAAAGGACGCTTATTTTTGGACCCAGGCTGAAAAGCCCATAGGGCCCGGACGCTCAGCCGCGCCCATAGGGGAACCACCACGGCTTGACCCGCTGTTCGAAGTCCCAATGGACGTGCTTGGGCTGCTGGAAGGCGCGCAGGCCCTCCTCCCCGAGCTCGCGCGAGCCTCCGCTGGCCTTGAAGCCGCCGAAGGGAGCGGCGTCGTTGTCGGTCAGCGGGTCGTTGACCCAGATCGTGCCGGCGCGGACTTCCTCATAGAAACGCCTCACGCGCCGGGCCTCGCGCGTATAGAGCACGGCCCCCAGCCCGTATTCGGAGTCGTTGACCAGGCGTATGGCATCCGCGAAGTCCCGGTAGGGCATGACGGGGCAAACCGGGCCGAAGGTCTCCTCGCGCATGATGCTCATGCCGTGGTCGACCCCGGCCAGGACCGTCGGCTCGTAGAAAAAGCCCCTCGGCAGGGCGGCGGGCCGCTTGCCTCCGCAAAGCGCCTTGGCCCCTCGGCCCAAGGCCTCGGCCACCTGCGCTTCGACCTTGTCCCGGCAGGAAGCGGCGATCAGGGGCCCGACTTCGGTATCCGCGTCGAGGCCCGGACCCAGGCGCAGGCCTCGGGCGAAGGTCACGAGACGGTCCAGGAATTCCTTAAGAATGCTTTCGTGGACGTAGACGCGCTCGGTCGAGGTGCAGACCTGGCCCGCGTTCAGGAACGCGGCCCAGGCCGCGGCCCGGGCCGCGACCTCGAGGTCCGAATCCTCGCAGACCACGAAGGCGTCCTTGCCGCCCAGTTCCAGATTGATCTTTTTGACGCTCCGGGCGCAGAGGCCGGAAATCCTGCGACCGGTCTCCAGCGTGCCCGTGAAGGCCACCAGATCGGCGCCCGGATCCAAGGCCAGGGCCTCGCCGGTGGCGGCCCCGCCGGTGAT
>JAQUMZ010000137.1:2677-7106 GCA_028717865.1 Elusimicrobiota bacterium
CCCGGAGGCAGGCAGGAAAAAGCCTCCCGGCAGGCCAAGGTCGCCAGAGGCGTGCGCTCCGAGGGCTTCAGCGCCACGGTGTTGCCCGCGGCCAGCGCGGGGGCCAGCTTCCAGGCCGCGAGCAGTATGGGATAATTCCAGGGCACGATCGCGGCCACGACGCCGTACGGCTCGCGCAAGACGAAGCCCAGCTGCCCGGGCTCCACGGACGGCACGACGCGGCCGCGCTCGGAGCGGGCAAGCTCGGCGTAGAAATCGAAAGCCGAGGCCGCCCATGCGATCTCGTCGCGATTCTCGCGCAGGGGCTTGCCGCCCTCGCGGGTCATGAGTTCGGCCAGCCGGGGAGCCAGAGCCCTCAGGCCGCCGGCGACGGCGTGGAGCAGTTCGGCCTTGCGCGCGGCCGGCACGGCGCGCCAGGACGCAAACGCCTCGCCGCAGCGCGCCACCGCCGCGGAAACCGCCCCGGCGTCCTGGTCCGGGATCTCTCCGACCGGCTCTTCCGTGGCCGGGTCGATGACGCGTATGCTCTGGCTCATGGCTGGTTCCCCAAAACCCGTCTGCCAAGTATCCCCAAAATCGCCCCCGGCGTCAAGCGACGGCGGTCCCAAAGTCGCTGGGCCTTTAGACCCTTTTTTCGCCGGCGCGGACGTGCCATAATGAAAATTATGGATTGGCTCAAGCCCGCGACTTCGAAATGGCTCGCTGGCGCCGCGACGCTGGCTTTGGCGGCGGGTTTGTTTTCCCTGCGCTCCACGCGCGCGCCCAGGCTCGTTCCGGAAAGGCCGGCGCCGGACTTGCGCGACGCGGTCGCCGCCCCGGCTTTGGCGGCCGCGCAAACCGGCTGGCTGCAAGGCGCCGGAGCCTTGCGCGCGGCCCGCGCGCTGCCCCCGGCCGGCCCCCGGGCCGCCTACGCCCCTCTGCGGCGCGCCTCGAGCCGAGCCGCGTTCAAGGGCCGGCGGGTCATCGTGTATCCGATCCGGACGCACCCCCGGTAGCCCGCGCGGCGCAAACGGCCCTTCCCGATTTTTATAGAATCTCCGTCATGGCCGGCCTGATCGGCGCGCATTCCGTGGCGAGCGCGATCATGGTCATCTGCCTCGTCGGCGCCTTGGGCCTGGCCTTGGGCAACATCCGCGTCTTCAAGGTCAACCTCGGCATCGCGGGCGTGCTTTTCTCCGGCATTATCTTCGGCCATTTCGGAGTGGCCGCGGACGAGCAGGTCCTGGAGTTCCTGCGCGAGTTCGGCCTCATCCTATTCGTCTATACCATCGGCATGCAAGTGGGACCGGGCTTTTTCTCCTCCCTGCGGCGCGAAGGCCTCAAGCTCAACGCCCTGGCGGCCGCCGTGGTGCTGCTGGGAGCCGGCTTGACCGCGCTGCTGGCGCGCCTGTGCGCGATCGCGATGCCGGCCGCGGTGGGCATCTTCTCCGGAGCCACCACGAACACGCCTTCCTTGGCCGCCGCGCAGCAGGCGCTGCGGGACCTGCCCGCGCTCGGCGAAACGGCGGCCCGGCTGCCCGGCATCGGCTACGCCGTGGCCTATCCCTTCGGAATCCTCGGCACCATACTCGTCATGATCCTGGCGCGCGCGGCCTTCCGCGTCGATATGGGCGCCGAGGCCCGGCGCGCCGCCGGCGCCCCGGAGCCCGGCTTGGCCCGGCTCAATATCAAGGTCGAGAACCGGAACCTCGACGGCCTGCCCCTGGCCAGGCTCCCCGCCCTGGAGAGCCTGGGCGTGCGCGTCTCGCGCATCATGCACGAGGGGCGGCAAAGCGTGTCTCATCCGGAGGCCATATTGCACGTGGGAGACGTCCTGCTCGCCGTCGGCCCCCGGGACAAGCTCGACGAGTTCGCCTTGGTGGTGGGGCGTCCCGCCGACGTGGACCTGCGCGAGCTGCCCAGCCCCCTGGTCTCCCAGCGGGTGATCGTCACCCGCCGGGAGGTCCTGGGCAAGTCCCTGGCGGAACTCGACCTGGCCGGCCGCTACGACGTGGTGGTCACGCGCGCCGCCCGAGCCGAAATCGAATTCGTCGCCGGCGCGGATTACACGCTGCACTTCGCGGACGCCCTGCAGGTCGTAGGCGCCCCCGACGCGGTGGCCAAGGCGGCCCAGGCCCTGGGCAACTCCCCGCGCAGCCTCAGCCACCCCCAGCTCATTCCGGTCTTCACAGGCATCGCCTTGGGCGTACTGCTGGGCAGCCTGCCCATCAGGCTGCCGGGCATGCCGGCCTCCGTGCGCCTGGGCCTGGCGGGCGGCCCGCTGATCGTCGCCATCCTGCTGTCGCGCGTCCGCCGGATCGGGCCCTTGAGCTGGTACATGCCCATCTCGGCCAACTTCATGCTGCGCGAACTGGGCATCATTCTCTTCCTTTCCTGCGTAGGGCTGCGCGCCGGCGGCTCCTTCCTCGCCACGCTCATGGGGGGCCAAGGCCTGCTCTGGCTGGCCTGCGGAGCCGCCATCACCTTCGTGCCGCTGGCCGCGGTGGCGCTCTTCGCCCGGCTGCGGCTCAAGCTGGACTACTTTTCCCTGTGCGGCCTGCTGGCCGGCAGCATGACCGACCCCCCGGCCCTGGCCTTCGCGAACTCCCAGGCCGGCTCGGGGGCGACCTCGATATCCTACGCCACGGTCTATCCCCTGGTGATGCTGTTGCGCGTGATCTGCGCGCAAATCCTGGTCCTGCTCTTTTCCTGACCGAGATTAATCCAGGCGGGACCGGCTCAAGCTTTTTTCGCCGGCGCGATCTGCTCGAAAATTCTTTTCCGGAACTCCCCGGGCGAGCGCAGAAGCCTCAGTTCCGCCTGCTTGCCGCCCGGCACGGCCACGGTCACGTCTCCGTAGTCGAATATGCGGCCCAAAAGGCTTTGATAGACCGTGATCGAGCCCACCCGGTTCAGGGACGTTTCCATGCTCAGACGCCCGAACCAGCCCGTCTTGGCGCAGACCCGCCGGTTGGTGACCCCATACTCGCAGGAGAGGTGGCGCAGGATGTCCGGCGCCGCGGCCAGGGTCGTGGCGGCCGCCACGACGCAGCCGGCCCAGCAATGCAGGCCGCGCCCCAGGAGAGCGGCGGCGGCCAAGCCGCCCGCGGTCAGCAGGGCCGGCTTCAAATACGCCACAGGATGGGGGCCGGACCAATGCACGATCCGCTCCCCCGGCATCAGCCCTCGCGCGATGTAGCTCAACGACTAAATAATAGGTATTAGTCCACCGACTGTCAACAGCCTTATGGTGAATGTCATCTATTATCTTTTTTTATATGCTGCGGCGCTCATTGGCCCGCACCCAAGACGGAACCGAAACGGTCCATGACCGCGGCTCCGGCCGGGGCCGCTTGCACGGCCTGCGATAAGGCGGGATCGCTGAACGCCCCTATCGCCGCGGGATTGCCCATCACCACGCCCATCGCGGAGGATGGATTGTCGGCAATCGCCTGGACCGAAGGACAATCCAGGAACCTTTTCGCGGCCTTGCTGCCCAGGATGGCCTCCGTGGAACCCGGGGTGCCGGCCGACTCCCGGAGCATCCGCATGAAGCCCCCGAAGCCCGACTCGCTCTGGTCGGAAAGATAGCCCTGCAGCGCGCCGGCATTGTTGCATTGCCTCTGGTTGTCCTCGCGGTTCATCCAGGCGTTGATCAAGGTCTCGTTGTTGAGCAGCGCGGCCAGGACCCGCGGATGGCGGATCAGGGCCGACTCCGCCTTGACCAGCAGGCCCTTTTTGCCTCCAAGACCCTCGGCGGCCCGGGGCCCCGCCAGAACCGCCTTAAGCGCGTTTTGATCGGACGCCGCCAGGCCCCCGGAGGCACCCGGGGCGGAAGGGGCCGGCGCGGACCGCGGCCGAGCCTCGGCCGCGACGGGCTCGGGCGCCGTAATCGACGGGATTTCGCCGCCTTCGGCGGCCGGCGGCCGGGGCGCCCCGGCCGCGGCCTGGATCGGCCCGCCATAAGGAGCGCCATAGAGTTCGTCGCTGCCCGCGACGCCGGTTTCCGGAAGCTCCTGCTCCCGCTCGGGCGGACGGCGGACCTCTGAAACGGCGGGCGGCGGGGCGGCGGCGCGCCAGCGCACCAGCAGGAACAGTCCTCCCAGGGAAAGCGTCATCGTCAAGATCAACAGAGCCGCCAATTTTACTTGCATAATCGCGATCGCCCCCTTCAAACCGAACTGATCCTCCGCACGCGCTCCAGCGCCTCGGCCGCCCGGCAGGAATCCACGGACTCGGCCGCCAAAACCAGACCGGTCTTGAAATCGGCCGCCGCCCCCGCGACCAGCAAGGCGCCCGCCGCGTTGAGCAGGGCCACGTCGAAGGCGGGTCCGCGCTCGCCATGGAGGATGGAAAGCAGTATTTTGGCGTTGGCAGCCGCGTCGCCCCCGGCGAAAGCCGCCCGCTGCCAGCGCTGCAGGCCCAGGGCGCAGGAGTCCACCTCGTATTC
>JAQUMZ010000138.1 GCA_028717865.1 Elusimicrobiota bacterium
CGATAGTATGAAGTTCGGGGAACTGGGCCAGATTGTGCCCAGTTCTTCGGTTCCGCATACCGCCTGGCGCGCGCACGAGGAATAGGGCGCGCGCGGGTTCGCGCGCCGCACGGACCGCGCGCGAACCTCGGGACGGCGGGAGGTCGCGATGGGAGGCTTTGCTGCGGCCGCCTCCGTTAAACCCCTCGCGATCCGCCAGGATCGCGAGACCGGCGCGACCCTTCCTCAGTCGCGCCGATAGTATGAAGTTCGGGGAATTGGGCAAGATTGTGCCCAGTTCTTCGGTTCCGCATACCGCCTGGCGCGCGCACGAGGAATAGGGCGCGCGCAGGTTCGCGCGCCGCACGACCGCGCGCGAACCTCGGGACGGCGGGGGGCCGCGATGGGAGGCATTGCAGCGGCCACCTCCGTTAAACCCCTCGCGATCCGCAGGATCGCGAGGCCGGCCCGACTATTCCTTGGTCGGGCCGATAGTATTGAGTTCGGTGGAACTGGGCGAGATAGCGCCCAGCTCCTCGGTTCCGCATATCGCCTTGCGCGCGAACCTCGGCACGGCGGAGGGCCGCGATGGGAGGCTTTGCCGCGGCCCGCGACTCAGCCTTCCGTCGGCTTGTCCGCTTGCGCCTCGCCGTCGGTCAGCGGCAGCTTCGGCTGGGGCCCGATCTCCGGCAGTTCCGGCGGCGGCGCGACGGCGGCCGCGGCCAGGGGCGCATCGGCGATGCTCTGGACGACGGCGGCCGGGATGGGAGCGGGCGCGGGCAGCAAGGCGTTGGGCTGCGCCTTGGCCGGCGCGGCCGGCGCGTGAGTGCCCGCGCGCTTCTGGAACTCTATGGAGACGATCTGGCTGACGCCCTTCTCCTCCATGGTGACCCCGTATATGGTGTCCGCGGCCTCCATGGTGCGCTTGTTGTGGCTGATGATGAGGAACTGGGTGCGCGCCCCGAACTCCTTGAGCATGTTGACGAAGCGCTCGATGTTGGCCTCGTCGAGAGCCGCGTCCGCCTCGTCGAGCATGCAGAAGGGCGACGGCCGCACCATGAAGAACGCGAAGAGCAGGGCGATGGCGGTCATGGTCTTCTCGCCGCCCGAAAGCAGGGAAATGCTCTGCAGGCGCTTGCCCGGCGGCTGGGCCACGATCTCGACGCCGGTCTCCAGGATGTCGTCCGGGTTGGTGAGCACGAGATCGGCCTCTCCGCCCTCGAAGAGCACGCCGTAGAGCCGCCGGAAATGCTCGCGGGTGTCCGAGAAGGTTTGGCGGAAATTCTCCCGGGTGGTCGAGTTGATCTTCTGGATGGCGCAGCGCAGATCCTCCTTGGCCTGCGTGAGGTCGCTGATCTGTCCGTTGAGGAAGCTCTGGCGCTGGGACAGGGCCTCGTATTCCTCGGGCGCGGCCAGGTTGATGGGGCCCATGCCGGAGATGCGCTTGCGCAGGGATTCCAGCTTCTCGAGGTCCACCGCCACGGCGCCGTACTTGGCCTTGGCCTCCTCCACGGTCAGCTGGCGCTGGTCCCAAAGCTGGGCGCGCAGCATTTCCTGCCGGGCCTGCTGGCTCCCGCGCCGCAGTTCCAGCTCGTGCAGACGGCCCTGGGCCGCCTCGAACTCGGACTTGAGGCCGCGCAGGGCCTCGGCGCGCCCGTGCAGGGCCTGCTCCGTCTCCTGCACGCGCAGCCCCTCGGAGGCGGCCGCGTTCTCGTGCCCGGCCAGCTGGCCGTGCAGGACCTGGGCCTGCTGGCGCGACTGGTCCTTGGCGCAGACGGCCTCGCCGCGGCGCTGGCCCAGGGTATCGAGCTCCCGGCCGCGCTCGCCCACGGTTGCCTCGAGATGCTTCTTGCTCTCCGAGAGCCGCTCGAAGCTTTGGGCGTGGATGGACATCTCGCGCTCCAGACCCTCCATGCGCGCGGCCAGCACCTGCAGCCGCGAATGCCTATCGGCCATGGCTTCCTTGGCCCGGCCGACCGCGCCCAAGGCCTCGGCCTCGGCCTGGCGGGCGGCGGCCTCGGCCGCCGCGGCCCGCGCGAGCTTCGCGCGCAAGGCCAGGATGTCTTCCTTGATAAGGGCCGCCTCGCGCAAGGCGCCGCTGCCCATCTCGACGCCGAGGCCGACGTTCTCGCCGGCCAGGCGCAAGGCCTCCTCGCGGTCCTTGAGCAGGCGGGCCACCGAGCCCTCGCGCTCGGTCTCGACGCTGACCGCGGCCAGGGCTTCGTGCAGCGCGGCTTCCTCCGCGGCGGCCCGCGCGGCGCACTCCCGAGCCTCGGCGGAGCGCGCCTCGGCCCGGGCCCGCAGCCGGCCCAGGCCGCCGCGCAGTTCCTCCAGATCGGACAGAGCGGGCGCCGCGCCGGGGGCGGGCACGGCCCCGCCGCATACCCAGTGATCTCCGAACAAAACCTTGCCCAGGGTATAGCTCTCGGAGAAAAGGAAGCGCACCGCGGCCTCATGGCGAGGGTCGTAGGCCACGTGACGCAGCAGGGGATGCGCCGCCTCCGGATAGGCGCGATCGGCGGCCGCGCCGGAAATGGTGCTCAGCACCAGGAAGCGAGCCCGCCCGGAGCCCGCGGCCTGCAGGAATTCCACGCCGGCGCGCGCGGCTCCGGAGTGCTCGCAGACGACCGCGAACAGACGCTCGCCCAGCAAGTCCTCGACATAGGGGCGCCACGCTTCCTCGACCTGTATGAGGCCGCGCACGCTGCCGACCACGCCCTCGATGCCCGCGCCCATGACGGCCTGGGCGCCTACCCAATAGGGATTCTGCGCGCCCTGGGCCTCCAGGGCCTCGGCGCGCGCCTTGGTTCCGGACACCTCGGAATTAAGCCTGAGGATCTCGCCGGAAAGCTCGTCCTGGGTTCGGCGCCGGGCGGCCAGCGCTTCCTGGGCGGCCTGCGCCTTTTGGCGCGCCTCGGCGGCCCGGGCCGACTGGGCCTGGACCTCGCCGAGCAGTTGATCGCGTTCGGCCCGGCTGCGCGCCTCGCTTTCGAAATCCCTCTGCAGGGTGCGCATGAAACCCGAGAAATCCTGCACCTGGCGGCCCAAGTCGGATTCCCGGCCGGAAAGCTCGCGCGAGACCCCGAGCGAGTCCTGCGCCGCGGCCAGGGCTTGGCGGGCGCGCGCCTCGGCGCCGGCCTGGGTTTGCGCCAAATCGGCGCTCCGGGCTTGCGCGTCGGCCTGCAGCTCGGCCAGCTCGCGCTGGGCCGCCTCCACCGCCTGCCGGACGCGGTCGACGTCGGCGCCGGCCTGGGCGATCTGGGGGTCCATGCCGGACAGCCGCTCCTCGGCGGCCTGCCGCTCCCGGCGGCAATCCAGGACGCGCGCGTCGACGCCGGCGATCGTCTCGTCGGCCGCGCGGCAGCGCTCATCCAGCTTGCCGAGCTCGGCCTTGGCCTCGGCGATGCGCCCGCCGATCTCGGCCAGGCGCGACTGGAGCTCGGAACGCTCCAGCTCCAGCCTGGCCACCTCGGCCTCCGCTCCGGAAACCGCCGCGCGCTTGGAGTCCACCGCCTCGGACGCCGGCCCCGACAGGGACGCGACCTCGGCCAAGCCGGCCTCGACGCCGGAAAGCTCGGACAAGGTCTTGGCGGCCTCCAGCCCGACGAGCTCCTCCTCGTATTTCTTGTAGAGCTTGGCCTTGCGGGAGGCCGCGTCCAGGCCGCGCACCTGCTCGTCGATGAGCGCCAAGGAGTCCTGCAGCCGGTTCATGTCGGCCTCCACGCGCTCGAGCTTGCGCAGGGCCTCCTCGCGCTTGGCCTTGTACTTAGAGACTCCGGCCGCCTCCTCGAAAAGGGCGCGGCGCTCCTCCGGCTTGGCCCGCAGAACGAAATCGACGCCGCCCTGGTCTATGATGGCGTAGCCCTCGCCGCCGACGCCCGTATCCAGGAACATCTCCCGGATGTCGCGCAGGCGGCACTGGGTGCGGTTGAGGAAGTAGGCCGACTCGCCGGAACGGTATATCCGGCGCGTGACCGTGACCTCGTTGAACTGGGTCGGAAGCTGACTCGATGAATTGTCGAAGGTCAAGGTGACTTCCGTCATCGACAGCGGCGGACGCTTCTCGGTGCCGCTGAATATGACCTCGATCATCGCGTCGGCCCGCAGGGACTTGTACGACATCTCGCCGAGGCACCAGCGGACGCATTCCATGATGTTCGACTTGCCGCAGCCGTTGGGCCCCACGATGCCGGTTATGCCGGGCGTAAAATCCAGGTGGGTCTTGACCGCGAAGGACTTATAGCCGACTATGTCGATGGATTTGAGATGCATGTCCCCTCTAAGAGCGGCGATATTCCATTTGGTGCTATATTTTGCCTTTCAGGATATTACTAGGCTCAGCCAGTATAACATAATCCGGCCGCTCCGATCAAACTTGCCCGACGAGCGAGCGAATTCCTATACTGCCTGCATGACCCTATGGACTTGCCTGGCCGTTTGCGCCTGGGCGGCCTGCGCCCAGGAAAACCCGCCGCCCCCCTCGGTCTCGACCGCCGCGGCCGCCGTCTCCGCGCCGCTGCGGCTGCTGGCGCCCGGCGAGCTTCCCGTCTTCGCCGACACCTTCGCCGCGAAGAGCAACTTGGTCAAGGCCGCCAAGAAGACCCTGGCCTACCTCAAGAAAGCCGAGCCCGCGCGCTACCTGCGCATCGGCGGACGCGACTACGGCCCGGCCATCCTGGCCGACAGCATAACCGCCCTGCTCGACACGCTGGCCGAAGCCAAGAGCCCGGAGGAGCTCGACGCCTTGGTCCGGGCCCGTTTCGACATCTTCCAATCCGTGGGCTCCGACGGTCAGGGCAAGGTGGTCTTCTCCTCCTACTACCAGCCCGTCCTGCCCGCCAGTCTCAAGAAATCCGCCAAGTATCCCTTCCCGATCTATCGCAGGCCCGCCGACATGGTCGACGTCCAATTATCCCGGTTCGGCGCGAAGTTCGCGGGGGAAGAGCTGGTCGGCCGGGTCACGAAGGACAAGCGCGTGGTCCCGTATTTCACGCGCGAGGACATAGACCTGCGCCGGGCCCTGGCCGGCCAGGGTCATGAACTCGCCTGGCTCCAGACCCGCTTCGACGTTCTCGACATGCACATACAGGGCTCGGGCATCCTGAAATTCCCCTCGGGCAAGATGCTGCTGTCGCGCTTCGCGGCGACCAACGCCCATCCCTACAATTCCGTGGGGCTGGCCCTGCTCAAGACCGGCGCGATAAGCCGCGAGGAGCTGACCCACGAGAGGCTGCGCGCCTACTTCCGGGACCACCCGGACGCCGAGGACTGGCTCATCGCGCGCAATCCCCGCTACACGTTCTTCGAGCTGGTCCCCCTGCCCGCGGACGGAGAGCCCATGGGCACCATCCAGGAATCCCTGGTGCCCGCGCGCTCCATAGCCATAGACCCGGCCGTAATCCCGCTGGGAGCGCTGGCCTACTTCTCCACCACTTCCCCTCAAGCCGACCGCTCGGGCCGCATCCTGGGCCAGTTCCCCAACAGCCGCTTCGCGTTGTGCATGGACACGGGCGGAGCCATCAAGGGACCCGGCCGGGTGGACATCTACGCGGGCCACGGCAGCCAGGCCGCGGCGACGGCCCGCCACCAATGGAACGAAGGCAAGCTCTTCATCCTGGTCAAGAAAGTTCCCGATCGGGAGCGCTGAGGCCGTGACTCGGCGGCTGCGGATCCTGGCGGTCCTGGGCACCCGGCCGGAGGCGGTCAAGCTGGCCCCGCTGCTGCGGCGGCTGCGCGGCGATCGGGCCGTCAGCCTGCGGCTCTGCGCCAGCGCCCAGCACCGCGAGCTCCTGGACCAGATGCTGAAGGTCTTCGGCCTGCGCCCCCACGAGGACCTCGACCTCATGCGGCCCGGCCAAACCCCGAGCTCGGTGCTCGCGCGCCTGCTGCCCAGGCTGGACCGGGCCCTCGCCCACCGCCGGCCGGACCTGCTGCTGGTGCAGGGCGACACGACCACGGCTCTCGGCGCGGCCCTGGCGGCGTTCCACCGCGGCGTGCCGGTGGCCCATCTCGAGGCGGGCCTGCGCACCGGGGACCTCAGCCGCCCCTTCCCGGAGGAAGCCAACCGGATCTTGATCGACCGCTTGAGCGCCTTGCTGCTGGCACCCACCCCCGGCGCCCGCCGCAACCTCCTGGCCGAGGGCGCGCCGGCGGAGCGCATCGCGGTGACCGGCAACACGACGGTCGACGCCGTGCTTTGGGCCGCGCGCCGGCCGCGCCCCTGGCGCTGCCGGGCGCTGGCCGCCTGGACGGCGGCGCCCGGGCCGATCGTGCTGGTGACCCTGCACCGCCGGGAAAGCTTCGGCGCGCCCCTGCGCGGCATGCTGAACGCCCTGCTCCAGGCGGCCCGCCGCGACGAGCGCCGGCGCTGGGTATTCCCGGTGCATCCGACGCCGCCCGTGGCCCGCCTCGCCCCGCGCCTGCTGCGCCATCCGCGCATACTGCTCACCCCGCCCCTGGATTACCTCGACTGCGTGCGGCTCATGCGCCGCTGCGAGGCGATCGTGACCGACTCGGGCGGCATCCAGGAGGAGGCCCCCTCCCTGGGCAAGCCCGTGTTCATCCTGCGCGACAAGACCGAGCGCCCCGAGGCCCTCGGCCGCGGCAGCCGCCTGGTGGGGACCGGCGCCGGGGCCGTGGCCCGGGCCCTGGCGGCGCTGCGCCGGCGCGGCGTCAAAGCGCCGCGCGGCCGCAACCCCTTCGGAGACGGACGGGCGGCCGCGCGCGCCGCCGCGGCCATACGCCACTGGGCCGGCCTGGGCCCGCGCCCGGCGGATTTCCGCTGAAATCTTGGCGGCCGTACTGCATAGCCACCCCGACGGCCCCGGTTCGCCCCTCCTATGGGCGAGCCGGTTGCGCTCTCGCTGCGCTCAAGCGCTGGCTTAACGGCGGTGACCAACCGGCCAAAGCCGTTCGCGAGGTTCGCGCCCGACCGAAGGGAGGGTGCGAACCCCGGCGCCGCCACTCCGGGCGGCGCCGTTCCGTTGTTGGCGACTGAAATCGCCACCCCAACGGCCCCGGTTCGCCCCTCCTATGGGCGAGCCGGTTGCGCTCTCGCTGCGCTCAAGCGCCGGCTTGCTGACT
>JAQUMZ010000139.1 GCA_028717865.1 Elusimicrobiota bacterium
ACGGACGCAATTTCGACGAGATCACGCGCCTGCTCGTGGCTTTGCAGACCTCCGACAAGCACAAGATCGCCACGCCGGCCGACTGGCGGCCCGGCGACGACGTGATCGTGCCGCCGCCGGATTCCTGCGGCGTGGCCAAGGAACGGGTTGCGGGCCGGCAGGCCGGCGGCTACCGCTGCGACGATTGGTTCATGTGCTTCAAGCCGTTGGGGGCGGCCGGTGCGGGCAAGAACGGCCGATAGCGGGCGCAGTCCGCAAAGGCGTTGCTTAAACGGGGGAGGATGAAGTAAAAGCCGCGATGCTTAAATCATGCTGTCTGACGGGGGTTCGCAAATAACTGGTGGTAAATTAAGGAGGTCGCGATGATGAAGAAGGTCCTGCCGTTGGTTCTGGCGCTGGCCGTGGTTTCGTCCGGGTGTTACGGGCCGTTCAGCCTGACCAAGAAGCTTTACAAATGGAACGGCGACGTGGGCGGCAAGTGGGTCAACGAAGGAGTGTTCCTCGGCATGGTCATCCTGCCGGTTTACTTCTTCGCCACCCTCGGCGACGCGGTCATCTTCAATTCGATCGAGTTCTGGGGCGGCAAGAACCCGATTCAAGCGAAGAACGTAAAATCCATTCAGTCGGGCGAGGAGCAGGCCGTCCTGAGCTACACGCCCGAGACCAAGCGGTTGCGCGTGGACAGCTTCCGCAACGGCAAGCTCAAGGGCACCGTGGTGTTCGAGCCGGGGACCTCGGGCATGGAAGCCCGCGGCGCGAACGGCGAGCTGCTCATGCAGGCCCGGACCATGGAAAACGGGCAGATCGTGCTCAGCGACGCCGCCGGACGCCAGATGGGGACCTACGATCCGTCCCGCCTGCCGGAGATGCTGCCGCAGACGAACTAGCTTCCGTCTCGTAAACCTCGCGCCGGGACGCCGGCTTTACGCCGGCGCCCCGGCGTTTTATGGCCGCCATGAAAACACAAAACCCCCTTTCGGGGGTCATGGTCCTGCCATTTCTCGTTACAGGTTCGAAATCCGGATATTATTATATAAAAGTCCGGCGTTTTAAGCAATAGGATCGACTTCGGCCGACAATCCGGCCGCGCATCCGCGCCGCCAATAAGCTGGGCGCCGGAGCTATACTATGAGTGGGGACGCGGGAGAGTCTCCGATGTTGAAGTCCGTCAAAGTGCCGCGGGAAATCGAGCCGTTGTTCGCGAAGGCGCAGGAAGTGGTGGGGGCTTATTTCGCGTCGCTGCGCCTTGATCCCGCGAAGGGCACCACCGAGATCGGCGATGAGCGCTATCTCCTGGTTCGGGCGGCGTCTCTTTCCGTGGAGTTGTTCGAGGCGCTGCGCGATATCTACAAGGATCTCGGGGAAGACGCGGAGGAACTGGCGCGGCAATTCCTTTTCGACATGGCCCATTTCATGGGCAGCCGCGACGCCCGCTATTTCCACCGCAAGCTCAAGCTGACGAACCCGGTGGACAAGCTCTCGGCCGGGCCCGTGCATTTCGCCTATTCCGGCTGGGCCTTCGTCGATATTTCCCCGGAGTCCCGGCTTTCCCCGGACGAGGACTATTGCCTCATATACGAGCACCCCTTCTCCTTCGAGGCCAGCTCCTGGATGCGGCTGGGCAAGCCCAGCCGGGAACCCGTCTGCGTCATGAACGCGGGTTATTCGTCGGGCTGGTGCTCGGAGAGTTTCGGGCTCGCGCTCGTCGCGCACGAGATTCTTTGCCGGGCCAAGGGGGACGCGGCCTGCCGCTTCATCATGGCGCCGCCCTCGCGCATCGAGGAGCGCGTCCGGCGCTTCCGGGAAAGCGCCGAGAACGGCTCCGGCATGACTCCCTACCGCGCCCCGGGATTCTTCTCGCGCAAGATCATATCGGACCGCATCGCCGCCGAGAGGGAGAAGGCCCGGCATTATTTGGACATCGCGGGCGTCATGATCGTGGCCCTCGACCAGGAAGGCCGGGTCACCCTCATCAACAACAAGGGCGCCGAGATGCTCGGCCGGCCGGTCAAGGACGTCATGGGGCAGCACTGGTTCTCGAGCTTCCTGCCGGCCGGCGAGCGGGGGGAGGCCTGCGCGGCCTTCAACCGCCTGATGCGCGGGGAGGCCAAGCTCGATGCGGCGGCCGCGGGCCGGCGCGGCCGCGTGACGGCGGCGGACGGCCGGGAAATCAGCGTGGAGTGGAACCACCGGATCCTGCGCGACGTGTCGGGGCGGCCCATCGGCATGCTGAGCTCCGGCGCCGATGTCACGCAGCGTTGCCGGATGGAGGCCGAGCTCAAGGACGAGCAGGGCAAGCTGCTGCAGGCGCAGAAGTTGGACGCCGTGGGCCGCCTGGCCGGCGGCGTGGCCCACGACTTCAACAACCAGCTGACGATCATCGGCTGCTACGTCACGTTCCTGCTCCAAGGCCTGGCGCGGGACGACCCGCGCCGGGCGGACGTCGAGGAGATCCGCAAGGCCGCCGAGCGGGCCGGGAAGCTGACGCGCCAACTCCTGGCCGTCAGCCGCAAGCAGGTCTTGCGGCCCAGCTTGATCAGCCTCAATACGATCGTGACCGAGACCCAGGGGCTGCTCAAGCGGACCATGCGCGAGGACATCGAGCACGTCCTGAGGCTGGCCCCCAAGCTCGGCTTGGTCCGGGCCGATTTCGGGCAGCTGGAGCAGGTGCTCTTGAACCTGGCCGTCAACGCCGGCGACGCCATGCCCAAGGGCGGCCGGCTCGTCCTGGAAACCGCCAACGTGGAATTCCGGGAGCCCGTCTCCTTCCGGAACGAAGCCATTCCCGCCGGCCGCTACGCGGTGATGGCGGTGAGCGACACGGGCTGCGGCATGCCCCGCGAGGTCCTCGATCATCTTTTCGAGCCGTTTTTCACCACCAAGGAACGGGGCCGGGGCACCGGGCTCGGGCTGTCGACGGCATACGGCATCGTCAAGCAGAGCGGGGGCTACATCACGGTTTACAGCGCTCCGGGCCTGGGCTCCACCTTCAAGGTGTACCTGCCCATGGCCCCGGAGGCCTGGCCCCAGGCGCGGGCAGCCGAACGCCCGCGCCTCCCGCCGAAGGGCGCGGGCCGCATACTTCTGGTGGAGGACGACGAACTGGTCCGGACCGCGGTTACGCGCATGCTCAGGTCCTGCGGCTACAAAGTCGTGGCGGCCGCCGGCGGGACCGAGGCGCTCGCCGCCGTCGCGGCCTTCCCCGGCGACATCGACCTGCTGCTTTCGGACGTGGTGATGCCGCAAATGGACGGCTTGGCCCTGGCCGAGAAGCTCTGCGCCGGGCGACCGCGCCTGAGGGTCCTGTTCATGTCCGGCTACACGGATCAGGTCATGATCCAGCGCGGCAGCGCCGGGTCCGACGCGGCATTCCTCAATAAGCCGTTCACGGAATACGACCTCGCCGTGAAGATCCGCGAAGTCCTGGAGACCGCGGACGTCATCGTGCGCAAATAGCTCCCCGCGCGGCGGGGAAATGGCTTCCGGGGGGCTAGTCCCAGGCGCCTCGGCGGGTGCCTTTAAGCCGGGCCCGGCGGCGCTTGGCCTCGAGCATGCGCTCTTTGGACGCCCGGCTGCGCTTGCGGTTCCTGCGGCGCTGCAGCTCGGCCTCGTGGACGCGCCGCGCGCGCTCGGCCTGCTCCCGGCGCTCCAGCTTCTCCGCCAGGCGTTCGCGGGCCAGGCGGCGGTTGCGGCCTTGGGAGCGCTCGTCCGAGACCCGGACGCAGAGCCCCGTGGGGATGTGGGTGAGTATGACTCCGGTCTCGACCTTGTTGACGTTCTGCCCGCCCGGGCCGCAGACCCGCAGGAAGGTTTCGCGCAGGTCGGCTTCGCGCAAGGGATAAGCCATGGGGGAGAGTCTATCATACGGACGCGGGACGGCGCGCTTCCAACACCAGGCCGGATATATACCCGATAGCGCCTCCGGTAAGTTCAAAGTACTGGGCTGGTTGCCAACCCGGGAATTGGGGTCTGGCCCTACGTCACGTAATGTTTACAGCCTTTCCATGGTCCGCCGTCGAGCGTCGGTGATAGAATGCGGCCTGGCGATACCATGGCTGGACCTCCCCTGCCGCGCGCCGGGCCGGCGCGGAGTCCTTCTCTACGGATTCGCCGCCGAGCCGGCGGCGGGCTGTTGCTCGCTCTGGCCTTGGCCGCGCAGCCGTCGGCGCGCGCGGCCTTTGCTCAAGATGTATCCACGGGGACGATGGCGCTGGCCTCGTTTCTCGATGCCCTGCGCCGGGACAATCCCGAACTAAAAGCCTCCAGGCAGGCCTGGGCCGCGGCCGAGGAAGCGCCGGTCCAGGCCGCGGCATTCGAGGCTCCGACCGTGAAATACACCCACATGTTCACCGATCTGGAGACCAAGGCCGGGCCGATGATGGACCAGTGGACTTTCTCCCAAAAGGTGCCTTTCTGGGGCAAGCGCGGGCTGCGCCGCCGCGCCGCCTCCTTGCAGGCCGAGATCGCGCGTCAGGCCTATCGGGCCAAGGCCCTGGAAGTGTCCTCCCGGGCCGTCCGCGCGTATTGCGAACTTTGCTTCCTCGACCGGGCCCTGTCCATACTGAAGGAGCAACTAGGCGTGCTGGACGCGTCCACGCGCGTCGCGGCCAAGAAGTACGCCGTCGGCAGGGGGCCTCAGGCCATGGTCTTGCGCGCCCAGGTCGAATCGGCCAAGCTGGACAACGACTTGGTGACGGCCGAGCAGGAGCGCCTGAGCGCCCGGGCCCGGCTCAATGCCCTGCTCGACAGGCCGCCCCGCGCGCCGCTGGGCGCGCCCGAGCCCCCGGCCGGGCCCGACTTCCGGTGGGACGTCGAGGACCTGCGCCGCCGGGCCCTCGCGGCGAGGCCGGAAGTGCTGGCCGCCCGCGATCTGGAGGGCCGCCGCGCGGTCGAGCGCGGCCTGGCGCTGCGGCGCTGGTTCCCGGACTTCATGCTGGGCTATCAGTACTCCGAGATCGGCTCCGGCACGACCATGCTGCCATACGACGGCAGGGACGTCCATGCCGTTATGATCGAGTTCAACCTTCCACTGTGGTTGAACAAGAACAAGGCCGCGGTCCGGGAAGCCCGGGCGGACCTGGAGGCGTCGCGCTGGAGCCTGGAGGGCGTCTCGAACCGGACCCTATACGAGGTGGAAGACTTGTCGGTGCAGGCGGACACCGCGGCCCGCCTCTTCAAGCTCTACGAGGCCACCGTGCTCCCGCAGGCCCGGGCGGCGCTTCAGTCGGTCCGGAGCGCCTACGAGGGGGACCAGGCGGGGTTCCTGGACCTCCTGGACTCGGAGCGCACGCTCCTGCGCTTCGAGCTCGAGCACGAGCGCCAGCGCGTGGACTTCGCGATCCTCCTGGCGGAGCTCGAGCGGGTGGTCGGGGAGGGGCTATGACCGCGGCTGCCGGCCGCCGGAGGCTGTGGGCGCTGCTGGGACTGGCGGGCTTGCTGCTGGCCATCGGGCTCCTTGTCGCCGTCCGCCGCCGCCCTCCCGCCGCGAGTCCCCGGACGGACTCTAAAAAAATCCTTTTCTATCGGAGCCCGATGAACCCGAACGAGACGTCCCCGGCGCCCGCGAAGGACTCGATGGGGATGGACATGGCGCCGGTCTACGCCGAGCCGGCGGCTCCGTCGGAGCCCGGCGCGTTCCAGGTCAGCGCGCGCCGGCGCCAGGAGATCGGAGTGCGGACGGCTCCCGCGCGGGTGCGCCCCTTGATCAAGACCATCCGAACCGTCGGCCGCATAGCCTACGACCCGGAGCTTTACCGCGCCCAGGAGGAGCACCTGGCGGCGCTGGCCGCCTTCCGGCAGGCGAAGGCGGGCGCGTCTGGCCGGGCCGCGGCCCAAGCCAAGGCCCTCGTGGACTCCAGCCGTCTGCGTCTGCGCCTGCTGGGGCTTTCCGACCGGCAGATCGGGGCCCTGGGCCGCGGAGGGCGGCCGGACCAGGGACTGCTGCTCTCTTCCGGCCAGGGCGCCTCCCTGTGGCTCTACGCGCAGGTGTACGAATCCGACCTGCCTGTCGTAAGGGTGGGCCAGCCGGCGGAGGCGTCCTCGCCCTCCCTGCCGGGCGAGGTCTTCGCGGGCACGATTTCCGCCATAGACCCGGTCCTCGACCCGAAGACCAGGTCGGCGCGGGTCCGCGTCAAGGTGACCGACCGCGGGGGCCGGCTCAGGCCGGACATGTACTTGAACGCCGTCCTCAGCCTGGACCTGGGCCCGCGGCTGACCATACCCAGGGAAGCCGTGCTCGATACGGGAGTGCGGCAGTTCGTGTTCGTGGACCTGGGCGACGGCTATCTCGGGCCCCGGAACGTGGTCCTGGGCGAGCGCGCCGAGGAACTCGTGGAAGTCCGCGAGGGGCTCCATGAGGGGGAAATGGTGGTCACCAGCGGCAATTTCCTCATCGATTCCGAGTCCAGATTGAAGGCTGCCCTGGAGGCCTTCGAGCCCGCTCAGCCCCAGGCGCCCCGATGATCGAACGCCTCATCGCCTGGTGCGCGCGCGAAAGGCTCTTCGTATTCCTCGGGCTCGTCTTCGCGGCGGCCTGGGGCTGGTACGCCCTGCGGGGCATCCCGCTGGACGCCATCCCGGACCTGTCGGACGTGCAGGTCATCATCTTCACGGAATGGCCGGGCCGATCTCCGGACCTCGTGGAGGACCAGGTCACCTATCCCCTCGTTGCCTCCATGCTGGCTGCCCCGAAAGCCCAGACCGTGCGGGGCTATTCCTTTTTCGGCCTTTCCTTCGTCTACGTCATTTTTCAGGATGGGACCGACATGTACTGGGCGCGCTCCCGCGTCCTGGAATACCTCTCCAAGCTCCAGGGCAGCCTCCCCGAGGAGGCCCGTCCGGCGCTGGGGCCGGACGCGACCGGAGTCGGCTGGGGCTTCGAGTACGCCCTGGTGGACAAGACCGGCCGCAGCAGCCTGGCGGACCTGCGTTCGTTCCAGGACTGGCACCTGCGCTATTGGCTGGAATCCGTGCCGGGCGTGGCGGAGGTGGCCTCCATCGGCGGTTTCGTGCGGCAGTACCAGGTCGAGATCGACCCGGACGCGCTTCTGGCCCACG
>JAQUMZ010000140.1 GCA_028717865.1 Elusimicrobiota bacterium
CTGCCCCGCATGGGCTTCTACATCGACGACTGGGCCTTCCTGCGGCCCCTGGTATTCTCCCCCCGCCGCGGCTGGCTCGACTTGATGTCGGCCTTCAACGTGGACGGCTATTGGATGTTCCGGCCCCTGGACGTCGTGTATTTCACCGGCCTATACCTGCTCGGGGGACTGTCCCCTTGGAAATACCACGCGGCCATGATGCTCATGGAAGCCGCGGCCGCGTTCTTCCTTTATAAAGCCATCCGGCGCGCCACAAAAGACGTCGGCCTGGCCTTCCTGGCCGCCCTGCTCTTCCTGCTCTATCCCAACCACGCCGCCACGCATCACTGGTTCGCGGCGACGTTCACCCCCGCCATGCTGCTTTTCGCCGCCGGCTTGGAGCGCTACCTGGCCTGGGACGAGGAAGGCCGCAAAGGGCCCCTGGCCGCCGGCCTGGCGCTTTTTTGCTCCGCGGTGATGATCTACGAGGCCGTCATCCCCTTGGTCCTGGCCATGCCCATGCTGGGATTCTTCCGCCGCGTAAGCGCCGGAGAAGCTCAGCGCATTGCCCTGCGCCAAGCCCTGTTGCGCTGGCTGCCCCTGGCCGCGGGCGCGGCCTTGCTGGTGCTGGGCCAGCAGGTGCTCGTGCGCCGGCTATTCGCCGCCGGAATGAAGCGCGACCTTATTTGGGACCCAGCCCTCCTGCTTCAAGTCTGGGGCCGGGGCCTGGAGTGCACGAGCACGGCCATTCTGCACCTGGCCTGGACATCGGTTCTCGCCGCCCTCGCCTTCGGCTGGAGGACCTGGCTGCTGATAGCCGCGGCGGCCGCGGCCGGCACGGCGCTGCTGGCACCCGCCCTTTCCCAGGCGCGCCGGCCCTTCGAGAACCGGCATGGCCGGCTCTGGCTGCTGGGCTGCGCCGGACTGCTGCTCGCGGCCTACGCGCCCTACGGGTTTTCCGCGGACCGCTACATCCCCCACATTTTCGACGAGCAAAACCGCATCAACGCGCCGGGCTCTTTGGCCGCGGCCATGGCCCTGGCGTGGTTTCTGCGCGCTGGCTTCGGCCGCGCCAGCCGGCTGTCCGCGGCCGCGCTCTCCCTGCTCTTGGCGCTTTTCTCCATCTGCAATTGGACCGCGGCCTGGCAATGGGCCGAGTCCGCGTCGCTGCAGGAGAGGATCCTTTCCGGGGTTTCGACGCACGCGCCCGCGGGCCCGGCCCTGGCCGTGCTGAAGTCTCCCCCCTCCGCGGGCCCGGTGGCCGTGTTCAACGCCGGCTTCTACTTTGACGCGGCTTTGCAGGTCCGCACCGGCCGCCGCGACCTGCACGGCATGCTGGAGGGCGAACCCGTCCCCCCCGGCGCCGCCGAGCTTCCCCGCTACGACTGGCGCTGGCCCGACGGAACGCGCTGACGCGAGCGGACGTAGAGGGTCAGGATTCCCCGGGAGGCGCCCATGATCTCGCGCCAAGTGAGGTTGGACTGCCCGCGCTTGCGGTTGACGAAAACCGTGGGCAGCTCCGCGAAGCGGAAGCCCTTGCGGTGCAACTGGTGGGCGATCTCGCTCAACACGATATAGCCGCTGGCGGTTATCTTGTCCGGCTCGATGGCCTGGGCCGCGCGCCGGGAATAGGCCCGGTAGCCGTTGGTCAGGTCCGACAAGGGCAGGCGCAAGAGGTTGCGCGCCACCATGTTGGCCAAACGGCTGAAAATCCGCCGGGCCAGGCCCCAGTTGACGATTCGACTCTCAGGATGATAGCGCGAGCGGATCACCACGTCCGCCCGCTCCAGGGCGGCGATGGTTTCGTTCAACTCCTTGGGATCGTGCGAGAAATCAGCGTCCATCTCCATGACGAAACCGCAGTCCGCATCCGCCAGCGCCGCGGCAAAGCCGGCCAGACAGGCCGACCCGCGCCCGCCCTTGCCCGCCCGGTGTATGACTCTCAAGGCGGGCCAGCGCCGAGCCAACTCATCGGCCGCGGCTCCCGTGCCGTCCGGCGAGCCGTCGTCCACTATGATTACGCACAAACCGGGCCGCGCGCCGAAAATCGCCTCCACCAGCGGGCCGATGTTCTCCCTTTCGTTGTAGGTGGGTATTACGATAAAACCGGAAGGCATACGGCGTATTATCGCAAATAGGGGAAGCGCGCGTACGCGGACTGAGACGGACACCATCTCGCCCATTTCCGCGAATATTAATACCGTCGGCCCGACCAAGGAATAGTCGGGCCGGCCTCGCGATCCCGGACGACAGGATCGCGAGGGGATTTAACGGCTGAGGCCTGCAGTATGCCCCCCTTCGCGGGCTCCCGCCGTACTCGAGGTTCGCGCGCGGCCGTCCGGCGCGCGAACCCGCGCGCCCTATTCCTCGTGCGCGCGCTGGGCGGTATGCAGATCCGAAGAATTGGGTAATATCTCGCCCATTTCCACCGAACTTCATACTATCGGCCCGACCAAGGAATAGTCGGGCCGGCCTCGCGATCCCTAACGGCGGGATCGCGAGGGGATTTAACAGCTGCGGCCGCGGAAATGCCTCCTTCCGCAGGCTCGCGGACCGCCGGACACGCGGGACCGCATCGATGCGTCGCGGAACTTGAACCCGATCAGGCGCCGGCCAAGGCCGTCCAGGGCAGGGCGATGATCTTCGTTCCCAGCCTCACCACGTCCCTGCCGTCATGCACAAGGATTCCGCCGCTGGCCTCGGGATGCTCTTTTAGGAAAGCCTCCAACCCCTCGCAGTCCCCGTAGCGGGGAGAACCGGTCAGCTTGACCTCCACGGCGGCGATCTTTCGTCCCCACTCCAGCACGAAGTCAACCTCCTTGCCTTTCAGCGTGCGCCAATGATAGAGGCGCATCTTGGGAGTGACCATGCCGGCCAGCACCTTCAAGTGGTGGAAAATGAGGTTCTCGAAGAGCGCTCCGGCCTCCCGCGCGGCCTTGATGGCAGCCTCGTCATGCAGCCCTCCGAGAAAGGCGGCCAGGGCCGGGTCGACCCAATGAAGCTTGGGCGCCTTGATCAATCGCGTGGTCCGGTTGCGCGCGAAAGCCGGCAACCGGTCGATAAGGCAGGTCGTCTCCAGGAGGTTGAGGTAGCGGTGCACCGACGGCTGGGATACGTGGGAGTCCCGGGCCACGTCGGTCTGGTTGACCAGTTGCCCGGCGCGCAGGGCCAGGACTTCCATGACCGTACGGAAGTCGGAAAGAGACTCGACCTGCGAAAGCTGCCGAAGATCCCGTTCCAGATAGGTCGCGGCGTACCCTTCCCACCAACGGGTCCTACTTTCGGCAGACAGGGGCAGGAGCCCGGGCATCAAGCCTTGGGGAATCGCGGCGATAGGATCGACGGCGGCAACCGGCAATCGCTCCTCGCCGGGGAACCGGCCCGAAAGGATGGCTTCGACACAAGCAGGGGGATGCTTGCGATGCATCTCACCTATGGTCATGGGCAAAAGCGTAAGATAGACCGCCCTGCCGGCCAAGCTTTCGGAAACCTGGCGCATGAGCAGAAGGTTGGCCGAGCCTGAAAGGGCGAACCGCATCTTGCCCCGATGCGCGTCCACGGCCTCTTTTACCGCGGAGAGGATGCCCGGCAGCCGCTGAACCTCGTCCAAAACGACCCGATCCGTCCCGGCCCACAAGCCGGCGGGGTCTCGCTTGGCCTGCTTTACCGCATCCGAATTGTCGAAGGTGACGTACCTCCAATGCTTGGTTGGGTCCGCATGTTTCAGAAGGGTGCTCTTGCCGACTTGACGCGCTCCGGTAAGCGCCACGACCGGATGGTCGGTCACGGCGCGTCCCAGCGCGGGCCCCAGCCAGCGGGGGAGAAATAATGATTCAGCCTCTGAATGATTTTTATTCATTGCCTGAATTATAAGTCTCGTCCCGGATATTTGCAAGGCCCAGAACGCCGGCCGGTCGACAGCTGCCTCGCTTCGAGTTCCCTTTCATGCGGCCACAGGAATGCCTCTTTCCGCGGGCTCCCGCCGTACTCGAGGTTCGCGCGCGGTCGTGCGGCGCGCGAACCCGCACGCGCCCTATTCCTCGTGCGCGCGCCAGGCGGTATGCGGATCCGCAGAGCTGGACGCAATCTCGCCCATTTCCCCGAACTTCATACTATCGGCGCGACTGAGGAAGGGTCGCGCCGGCCTCGCGATCCCGGACGGCGGGATCGCGAGGGGATTTAACGGCTGCGGCCTGCAATATGCCTCCCTTCGCGGGCTCCCGCCGTACTCGAGGTTCGCGCGCGGTCGTGCGGCGCGCGAACCCGCGCGCGCCCTGTTCCTCGTGCGCGCGCCAGGCGGTATGCGGATCCGCAGAACTGGACGCAATCTCGCCCATTTCCCCGAACTTCATACTGTCGGCCCGACCAAGGAATAGTCGGGCCGGCCTCGCGATCCCGGACGGCGGGATCGCGAGGGAGTTTAACGACTACGGCCACAAAAGAGACACCGGCCGCCCAGCCCTTGCTATAATTGTCCAATGAAAGTAGTCATATTGGCCGGCGGCCTGGGCACGCGCATTTCCGAGGAGACCAGCGCCCGGCCCAAACCCATGGTCGAGATCGGGGGCAAGCCCCTGCTCTGGCACATCATGAAGATTTATTCCAGCCAGGGCTTCCACGATTTCGTGATCTGCCTGGGCTACCGCGGCTACATGATCAAGGAATACTTCGCCAACTACGCCCTGCACATGTCCGACGTGACCCTGGACGTCAAAAAGGGCCGGATGAAGACGCACCAGAATCTCTCGGAGCCCTGGCGCGTGACCCTAGTCGACACCGGGGAGAACACCATGACCGGCGGACGGCTCAAGCGCGTGGCCACCTATCTCGGCCGCGGCCCCTTCTGCCTGACCTACGGCGACGGCGTGTCCGACGTGGATTTGCGCGCCCTGGTCGCATTCCACCGCAAGCAGCGCGCCGCGGCCACCCTGACCGCGGTGGAGGCGCCCTCCCGCTTCGGCAAGCTGGCCTTGCGCGGAGACAAGGTCTCACAGTTTCGCGAGAAGCTGCCCGGCGACGCGGGCTGGATCAACGGCGGATTTTTCGTGCTCGAGCCCGAGGCCCTGGAGGCCATCGGCGGCGACGATACGCGTTGGGAGGAGGAACCCCTGCGCCAACTGGCGCGCGAGGGCCGCCTGGCGGCCTACCGACATAAAGGCTTCTGGTACGCGGTAGACACCTTGCGCGACAAGATGCATCTCGACGAGCTCTGGGCCGGCGGCCGGCCGCCGTGGAAGACCTGGAAGTGAGCCTTCGCAGACGCGATGCCGTGCGAAAATTGAATTCGGCCAGCAGCCGACGCTTCACGACCGCCGCGTCCACATACTGTGTCCGGACACACTATGTATACGCCCCAACGCGAAGCGCGGGGCTTGTTGAGCCTCGCCTATCCAATGTCCGCCTGACGCCGGTCGGATCGGATGGGGACATTCTTTTCGCAAGGCTCAACAGAAGCACGGAGACCCCTAAATGAGCCGCCCGTTCGGCGGCGTGTTCCGCGGGCGCACGGTCCTGCTCACCGGCCACACGGGCTTCAAGGGCTCCTGGCTGTCGCTTTGGCTGCACGACCTGGGCGCGCGCGTGGTCGGCTACGCCCTGCCTCCGGCCACCCGCCCCAGCCTGTTCGATGAACTGGGCCTGGAGCGCTTGGTCGAGTCCCACCTGGGCGATTTGCGCGACCTGTCCCGGCTCTCGCGCCTCATGCGTCGGACCAAGCCGGAGATAGTCTTTCACCTCGCGGCCCAGCCCATCGTGCGCCTTTCCTACGATGAGCCCGCCGACACCTTCGCGGTCAACCTCCTGGGCACGGTCCATCTCCTGGAAGCCGTGCGCGCGACCAACTCCGTGCGCGTCTGCCAGATCATAACCTCGGACAAGTGCTACGAAAATCCTCCGGGGACGGGCCCCCGGCGGGAAAGCGACCGCCTGGGCGGACGCGATCCCTACAGCGCGAGCAAGGCCTGCGCCGAACTGGCCGTGGCCTCCTACCGCCATTCCTTTTTCCCCGCGGAGGACCTGCGCCGCCACGGAGTCTCGCTTAGCTCCGTGCGCGCCGGCAACGTGATCGGCGGCGGCGACTGGGCCGTAGACCGCCTCCTGCCCGACGCGGTGCGCGCCCTGGCCCGCGGCCGGAAGATCCTGGTCCGCAACCCGGGCTCGGTGCGGCCCTGGCAGCACGTGCTCGATCCCCTGGCCGGCTACCTGCACCTGGCCCGCAGACAGCTCGGCCGGCCCGCGGCCCACGCCGAGGCCTGGAACTTTGGCCCGCTTTCCACGCCCAACGTAACCGCGGCGCAAATCATAGCGCAAACACTGCGCTGCTGGGGCGGCGGAGCCTGGCGCAAGCCGGCGCAGCGCCAAGGCCCTCCGGAGTCCGCGCAACTGCGCCTCGACAGCCGCAAGGCCGTCCGCCGCCTAGGCTGGCGACCCGTCTACGGAACGTCCCGCGGCGTGCAGGAGACGGTCCGCTGGTACCGCGGGCATTACCGCGACCGGAATTTCGACGCCCTGGCCTTCACGCGCGGCCAGATACGCGGCTACATGTCGGAGGCGGGACCGTGGCTGGCATGAGCGACCGGGCCCTGCGCCAACGAGTATTCTCCGCCGTAGGCGCCTACTACGACGCGGTCCACGCCAAGAAAGCATTCATCCCGGGCAAAACCTACATCCCGGCCTCGGGCAAGGTCTACGACGGCCGCGAGCTGCGGGCCCTGACGGACTCCGCGCTCGACTTCTGGCTGACCGCGGGCCGCTACGCCAAACAATTCGAGGAGCGCCTGGCCGCCCGCCTCAAGGCCCGCCGCCTGCTTTTGACCAACTCCGGCTCCTCGGCCAACCTCCTGGCCGTGGCCGCGCTGACCGACCCCGCCCTGGGCAAGCGGCGGCTCAAGCCCGGCGACGAGGTCATAACCACCGCGGCGGGCTTCCCCACCACCGTGGCCCCCATCGTCCAGTTCGGCCTCGTGCCGGTCTTGATCGACGTTTCCATGCCAAGCTACAACGCAACGGTCGAGGCCGTGGCCGAGGCGATTTCCCCGCGCACCAA